>JAGODN010000039.1 GCA_017998195.1 Desulfobulbus sp.
AGTCTGTTTTGTCGCTTCATAATCCGTTGGAAATCTGTCTGAATTTTATCGTGGGCCGGAGCGGCACAACTTATATACACGATCTCTTACATATTGCCAAGTTCACCCGGCTTGAATTTGAAACCCACTCCCGTGGTGTCCTGCTGCATCAGCGGCGGGAACGGCGGCATGGGCGCGGCGCTGCGAATCGTTTTTTCGACCAGCTGGTCAAAGAGCGGATCGCGGGATCGGCCCTCGAACTCGATATTCACCACATCACCGTTGCGGTTGATGGTGATGAACACCTGGGCCAGCAGAGTGGGATCCCAGGCACGCATCTCGGGCAGCACCCACTTGCTTCTCACCCGTTCCGCCACCCGGCCCCAGTAGGACTGTTCGACCATGGACTGGGCCCCCTGGCGACCGGCGGTGGTATTGGTGGCGGCACTGCGCACCGCTGCAGCCTTGGCGGCGGCATCGGCCCGGGTTCTGGCCAGGGCCTCCTGCGCGGCCCGCGCCTCGGCCGCGAGTTGCCTTGCCTCTTCGGCCGCGGCCCGGGCCTCGGCCTCGGCCCGGATCTGCTCGAGCCGCGCCTGGGCGGCTGCCCGCTTGCGCTCGTCTTCGCGGCGGACAGCCTCCTTGCGCTCTGCCTCGCGCTGGCGCTCCTGCAGCTTGCGCTCCAGTTCGCGCTCCTCCTGCTGCCGCTGCCTGGCGACCTGCTGCAGTTCCTGCATCTTCTTCTGCAGTTCCTGCTCGGTTTTCTTCTTCTCCTGGACCTCCCGCTCGCGAACCTTTTCCTCGTCCAGGCGGGTATCCTTGGCCACCTTGATTTTCCGTTTCTCCGGGGCCAGCGAGATCGCCTCCCTGGTCGGCACAGGTTCGGGCGGGGCGGTTTCCGGGGCCACCGGCACCTGGGTTTTCGGCGGCGGGGGCGGCGTCGCCGGTTCAGGCGGGGCGGCGGGCTCGGGCGGGGGTTCGGGCTCCGGCTCAGGTTCCGGTGGCGGGGGTGGCGGCGGCGCGGCCTTTTTCACCGCCGCGGGCTGAATCGGCGCCGCCGGCGGAGCTGCAGCGGCAGGCGGGGCGGCCTCACCCGCATCGCCCATGGCCACCAGGCTCACGGAAACCACCTCTTCGACGATGGGCTTCGTCTCGAACAGGGAGGGAGAAAACAGGACCAGCAGCACGACGGCTGCATGCAGGGAAACGGCTACAGCTGCGGCAATGCCCCAGCGCCGGTCCTCCTGCCGCTGGCGGAGGTAAAAATCTGACTCGGTGGAATACACGGCTGGGCAACCAGGCGCCTTACTTGTCCTTCTCCGCCGGCACGGTGATCATGCCAATCTTGTCGAACCCCGCCCGGTGGATGGCCGCCATGGTTGCGGTCACCACGCCGTAGGGCACGTTCTTGTCAGCCCGGAGGTAAATGCCCTCCTTCTTCTGCTCCACCGGCATGGCGGTCAACTCGGCCAGCAGGGCCTCGGAGGTGAACGGTTCCTTCTTCAGGTACACGTCCCCTTCCTTGCGGATGGTAACCACCAGCGGCTCTTCCTGCTGCTTGAGGGCCTTGGTGGTCGCCTCGGGCAGATCGACCTCCAGCCCCTGGGTCATCATCGGCGCGGTCACCATGAAAATGATGAGCAGCACCAGCATGACGTCGACCAGCGGCGTGACATTGATCTCGGCGACGAAGGCACGCTTGCCCTTGTTGTTTCCTATCGGCCCCATGGGTTCACGTCCTGGTGAGGATATCCCGCTCGATCAGGTTGATAAAATCGGTGCTGAAGCTCTCGACGTTCGATTCGACTTCGGCCAGTTTGTTCGAGTAGTAGTTGTAGAAGATGACCGCCGGGATGGCCGCGGCAAGACCGATGGCCGTGGCCACCAGCGCCTCGGAGATACCCGGGGCGACAACGGCCAGCGAGGCCGAACCGCGCTGACCGATGTCCTGGAACGAGGTCATGATACCCCAGACCGTGCCGAACAGGCCGATGAACGGGGTGGCGCTGCCGGTGGTGGCGAGAAAGGAGATGGACCGGGCCATGCGGTCGGATTCGAGGAATTGCGCCTTGCGCACGGCCCGCTTGAGGTTGTCCATGGTGGCCAGTTGCATCTCCAGGGTGGCCGGCGGGGTACCGCTGCTGCGGGCGGCGCTGATCTTTTTCAATTCGTTGTACCCGGCCACGAACACGGTCGCCTCAGGGCTGAGCGCGTGCTCTCGGGCCGAATCGTAGGCCTCGTTCAGGGTTTTGCTGTCCCAGAAGGCATCCAGGAAATCCAGCGAGGCGTTTTTCGCCTTCCGAAACATGAGGTGCTTCATGACGACGATGGTCCACGAGACCAGGGAAAAAATGCACAGGGTGATCATGACCAGTTTGACCACCAGGCCGGCGTTGGCCATCATTGCAAAAATTGACAATTCCACGAGCTACCGTCCTGTTGTGTTCTGCTCCGGCCGGCCGGCAGCCGCCGGTCGACCTGTTCTGTTTCCTGTTGCCGTTGCCAGGTCGCAAACAGGCCCCTCTCCCCGCGGACTGCAATCCGCCTCACGGCCGATAAAGCGCTCGCCCCTCACCGGGTGACGACTGCTTGCACGACCGTTGCGGATGGCACCGCCGCAGGCATCGGGGCACCTTTTACATCAACCATAAAGTATATACAAAAGAAATTATTCTGTCGACCTCGATCTGGAGATGGTGTACAAATATTGGAATATTTCGAGTAGCCTACGAGTCGCTGCTGAGCGGATCGCGTTTTTCTGACCGACAAGCACCAAGGAGAGCATTATGGCAGAAACGACCTATGACGTGGTCATTATCGGTGCCGGCCCGGCCGGAATCCAGGCCGCGATTCACGCCGCCCGGAGAAAGATCCGCGTGCTCATGCTGGGGCGTATCGAAAACTCGGCCCTGTACGGCGCACACATCGAAAATTACGCCTTTGTCCCCGGGGTCACCAGCGGTGCCGAACTGCTGCAAACCGGGCTGGAGCAGGCCCGGAGCTTCGGGACCGAGATCGCAAGCGAAGATGTGCTCAAAATCGTTCGCGCTGACGACCTGTTCCAACTGGAACTCGAAAGCGGCCGGAACGTTGTCGCCAGCGCCCTGATCTTTTCCATGGGTGTCGCCAAAAAGAAACTCAACGTCCCGGGCGAAAAGGAACTGCTGGGCCGCGGCGTCAGCTACTGCGTGGACTGCGACGCCAACTTTTTCCGCAACGCGGTGGTCACCATCACCGGCGACCGGAGCGCAGCCGTGGACGGCGCCCTGACCATGCTCGACTATGCCGCCAAGGTCTACCTGGTCAGCGAACGACTCGACGTTTCCCCGGAGTTGGCGGAACGGCTCAAGACCAGCCAGGTCGAATGCATCAGCAGCACCGTCAAGCAGGTCAACGGTGAACGGGCCGTGACCTCGGTGGTCCTGGCCGACGGCCGCACACTGGACACCGAGGGGTTGTTCATCGAACTGGGCTCCAAGGGTGCGCTGGAACTCGCCACCCAGATCGGCGTACAACTCGACTCAGAGTCGTTCAAATACATTGCCACGAACAACAAACAGGAGACCAACATCCCCGGCATCTATGCCGCCGGCGACATTGTCGGTCCTCCCTACCAGATGGCCAAGGCCGTGGGCGAAGGGTGCGTTGCCGGCATGGAAGCGGCAGGCTATGCCCGGAGAATGAAAAAGGCGGAGTGACAACGGCCGGGCGCTGCCGCGCCGGCCTTTTTTCGGGTTGGGCGGAACACGCTACCGTCCGGCTGTGTCAGCGCGCTGGTGCTGCTCCAGGGCGGCACGCAGGGAGCGGAAGATTTCCCGGCTGTGGCGCGGATTGCGGGTGCGGGCAAAGAGCGAGGCGAGCCGGGTCAGGGCCAGAACATCGATCTCCGGCAACTTTTCGGCCAGTTCAGCGAGGGTACGGCTGTGCCAGTGCTCTTCCCAGTCACGCTGCACGGCCGCGCAGTGACGCTGTTCCTCGATGGCCTCGTTGATGAGGGCGTCGCGGTACTGTTCCAACTCGCGGAACTGCTTGCGTTCGCTGAGCCCTTTCCCCTTGTGCTGGCCGAGATAGGCGTAGAGTTCATCCAGCGGTTCGGTCTTGAGCAACTTGGTGAGGTATTTGAGATGACGCTGGCGGGCCCCGCCGGAGAGCGTGGCGGCCGTTCGCAGCAAGACCCTGATCTCCTCGTCGCACGGAGCGCTCTCAAGGACCGCAGGCGGCAGTCCGGCCAGCTCAACGACCAGCTTTCCCACCTCGTGGACTCTGCGTTTCTGTTCCGATCGACTGATGTCCATCGTTCTCACTCCGGAGAACCCGGGCCGCCCCGGGTCACGCCGCAGCTCCGAGCAGGGTGACGACCTTGTCCCAGATACGGTCCGCAGTGGCCTCCTTGCTCAGCAGGGGCAGAACCAGGCTGCCGGCCCGGTCGATCAGGGTCACCTGGTTGGTTTCCACGTCAAATCCGGTCTGCTGGCCGAGGATGTCGTTGACAACGATCATATCCAGATTCTTCTCGGTCAGCTTGCGGCGCCCCTCGGTTTCATGATTGCCGCTTTCCGCGGCAAAGCCGACCAAAAGTTGGCCGGGGCGCCGATTTCGCCCCAGTTCGAGGAGGATGTCGGTGTTTTTCACCAACTCGAGCTGCATTTCGGCCTGGCGCTTCTTGATCTTCTGTTGTTGGTAGGCGGCCGGCCGGAAATCGGCCACAGCCGCCGACTTGACGATGATCTGGGCCGTAGCCGCCTGCTGGGCGACCACGGCGGCCATCTCCGCCGCGGTGGTCACCCGGATGACCTCGACGCCGGGCGGTGCGGGCAGGCTGACCGGGCCGCTGATAAGGGTCACCGCCGCCCCCCGGCGGCGCGCGGTGCGCGCCAGGGCGTACCCCATCCTGCCGCTCGAGCGGTTGCTGATGTAGCGTGCCGGGTCAATGGGCTCCCGCGTCGGACCTGCGGTGATCAGCACGCGCCTATCCTGCAGGTCCTGCGGCGCGAACAGACCGAGCAGGGCCTCGCGGCCGACCTCCCAGTCGACCAGGCGCCCTGCCCCGCTCTCACCGCAGGCCAGTGCGCCGCTGGCCGGTTCCACCAGGTGGTAGCCGAAGCCACGCAGCCGGGTGATGTTCTCCTGGGTGGCGGGGTGGGCCAGCATGGCGGAATTCATTGCCGGGCAGACAAGCACGGGAATGCGCGCGGCCAGAATGACCGAGGCGAGCAGGCTGTCCGCCATGCCGTTGGCGAGCCGGGCCATGGTCTGCGCCGTGGCCGGCGCCACCACGATGACATCGTGCTCGCGCGACAGGTTGATGTGCGCCATGACCCGGTCCGGCGCCTCGTCGAACATGTCCCGGTGCACCGGGTTGCCGGAAAGGGCGGCAAAGGTCAGGGCCGAGACGAACCGTTCGGCCGCCTCGGTCAGCACCACGCTGACCATCGCCTCTTCCTTGACCAGGGCCCGGACCCACTCGGCCGCCTTGTAGGCGGCGATGGACCCGGTCACCCCGAAGAGGATTCGTTTTCCCTGCAGACCGGTCATAAGCGGCGGCACTTACTGATTGACAGGTTCGCCAAAAGGATTCATACCTGCCGCGGCCGTTTTGTCGATGGAGATGTACAGGGTGAGATCCACCCTGCCGAACATGCCGTCGGAGATGACCATCATGCAGGTCTGGCTGGGCTTGGTGAAGGCGAGCATGATATCCTTGGAGGTCGTTTCCCCGACGAGCTTCCACTTGTTGTCACGCATCGAGTTGACCAGGTAGTCCTTCAGGGAAAGGATTTCCGCCCGCCCCTTGTACCGCCAGATGCCGCCGCGGAAGGATTCGGTCTTGATGCTCATCGAACCCTTGCGGTCCCACACCAGTTCGGACGGCACGTTGATGTCCTTGATGTCATCGGCAAAACTTGCTATCTGCGGCAATCCGCCGACATCATCGACGGGTTTGGATTTTCGCATCGACGAACAGCCGGCGAGCATCACGGTGGCAGCCAGGAAGGCCACGGTCAGGAATGTGATCTGGGTACGTTTGTTCATGCAACTCTTCCTCCGGTTTTGGTAAAAGGTGACCGGCAACTGCGCGCCCCGTCGGTTACCGGCGCGGGGTTGCCCTAAGAGACCGGGTGAACGCGATGCGCCACGACCGGCGGCCGGCCCGAACCCCTGAGGACCGGGCGTTTCCGGCCGGAGTCGCCTGGGCGCAGATGATACCAGCGCTGGCGAAAATAGCCACCACTATAGCTTGCCTCCCGCCCGCACCGATCAGCGCGCCGGCCCGGGGCAAGACCAACATGTTGTAGAAAAACAAGGTTGTTATGTCAACAAACATTCTCCCCACGGCACACCTTTACCGCGCACCGCGGTACACGGCGGGTCCAGTTGATCACGGCCGACCGGTCACCGCACCTTTGCCGAACCGGAGCACCGCGGCGACGCTTGCCTTTTCCCCTGAAGGGTCGCGATGAAGCGGGTGCAGCAGGCATTGCCGGCCCTGGGGGCGGACGCCGAACTGATCGATACCCACTGCCACCTCGACATGGAGCCCTTTGCCGCCGACCTGGAGGCGGTGATCCGTGCCGCCGCGGAACACGGGGTGCGACGCATCGTCACCATCGGCATCGACGAAGCGAGTTCCCTCCGGGCGGTGGCCCTGGCCGACAGGTACCCCGGTGTGTACGCCACCATCGGCTTCCATCCCCATGACGCCGTCGGCGCCACCGGTGCCGCTCTCGAGCGTCTCGCCACCCTGGCCACCGAGGCGAAGGTGGTCGCCTACGGCGAGATCGGACTCGATTACGTCAAACAGTATGCCCCACCCGAGACACAGCGCAGGGCCTTTGCCGATCAGCTCAGTCTGGCCCGCACCCTCGACCTGCCGGTGGTGATCCACGACCGCGAGGCCCATGCGGACTGTCTCGACCTGCTCCGCAAGGCCGGCCCGCTGCCCCGGGGCGGGGTCATGCACTGTTTTTCCGGCGACAGCCGACTGGCCCGGGAGGTGATCGATCTCGGCCTGTGCGTCTCCATTCCCGGGGTGGTCACCTTTAACAACGCCGCCGACCTGCGCGAAGTGGTGCGGTCCACAAGCCTCGACCAGCTGCTGCTGGAGACCGACGGCCCTTTTCTTGCGCCGGTACCCCGCCGCGGCAAGCGCAACGAACCGAAACTGCTGCTCTACACCGCCCAGATGGTGGCTGAACTGAAACAGGTGGAACTGACGGAGGTGGCCCGGGCGACCACGGCCAACGCGGTCCGGCTGTTCCGCCTGCCCCCGGAGGGAGCGCGCCATGGTCTGTGAACAGTATGCCCGCATCATCGCCACCATGGCCCGGGCTGCGGAGCGGGCCGGCCGGGATCCGCAAACCGTCCGGCTGGTCGCCATCTCCAAGCAGGTACCGGTTGAACGGATCCGCGCGGCAATCGCCTGCGGCCAGACCGTGTTCGGTGAAAACTACCTCCAGGAGGCAGCCGCCAAGATCACCCGGCTGCCCGATACCCTCCGCTGGCATTTTACCGGCCACCTGCAGAGCAACAAGGCCCGGCAGGCGGCGGAACTGTTCGACGTGATCGAAACCGTGGACAGCCGCAAACTCGCCCTAGCCCTCGACCGCCACGCCCGGGCGCTGAACAGGCAGCTGAGCGTGCTCATCCAGGTGAACATCGGCCGCGAACCACAGAAATCCGGGGTCCTGCCCGAGGAAACCGCGGCCCTGGCGCGAAGCATCAACGAAGAAACCGGCCTGCGGCTCGCGGGCCTGATGACCCTGCCGCCCCATGCCGACGATCCGGAACAGAGCCGCCCCTATTTCCGCATGCTCCGCGAACTGGCCGGGCAACTGGCCGCACAGGGCCTTTTTGCTGACAACACCCGCGTCGAACTGTCCATGGGCATGTCCGATGATTACCCGGTGGCCATCGAGGAAGGGGCCACCATTGTCCGGGTCGGCACCGCCCTGTTCGGTGCGAGATCCTTACCAGGAGTCACTGCATGAACATCACCATGATCGGAACCGGCTACGTTGGCCTGGTCACCGGTACCTGTTTTGCCGAATTCGGCCACTCTGTGACCTGCGTCGACAAGGTCGCCGACAAGATCGCCCGCCTGCAGCAGGGCGTCATTCCCATCTACGAACCCGGGCTCGACGTCCTCGTGCAGAAGAACGCCGACGAGGGGCGCCTGCGGTTCACCACCGATCTGGCCGCGGCCGTACCCGAGGCGGAGGCGGTGTTCATCGCCGTGGGCACGCCGAGTTCACGGCGGGGCGACGGCTACGCCGACCTCACCTACATTTACGAGGCCGCGCGGGAATTGGCCGTCCACCTGCAGGGCTACACGGTGGTGGTGGACAAGAGCACCGTGCCGGTAGGCACCGCCCGCCAGGTCGAGCGGGTCATCCGCGAGACCAACACGCAGGCCGATTTCGACGTGGCCTCCAATCCCGAGTTCCTGCGTGAAGGCGCGGCCATCAGCGATTTCATGCGGCCCGACCGGGTGGTCATCGGTGTGGATTCGGAAAAGGCCGGCCAGGTGCTCAGGGAGATCTACAAACCCCTGTACCTGCGCGACACCCCGATTGTCAGCACCACCATCGAAACTGCGGAATTGACCAAGTACGCGGCCAATGCCTTCCTGGCCGTGAAGATCAGTTTCATCAACGAGATTGCCAGTGTCTGCGAGGCGGTTGGCGCCAACGTGGTGGACCTGGCCAGGGCCATCGGCATGGACGGCCGGATCGGCAGCAAATTCCTCCACCCCGGCCCCGGCTACGGCGGTTCCTGCTTTCCAAAGGATACCCTGGCGCTGATGCGGCTCGTCCAGGAACACGGGGAAAGCGTGCGCGTGGTCGAGGCAGCGGTGGAGGCCAATGCGGCCCAGAAGGCGAAGATGATCCGGAAAATTCGGGAGATGCTGGGAGGGTCCGAGGCCGGAAGGACTATCGGCGTGCTCGGCCTGACCTTCAAGCCGGAAACCGATGACATGCGCGATGCCCCGGCCGCGACCATCCTGCCGGCCCTGTTGGAAAAAGGGGCCAGGCTGCGGGCGCACGACCCCAAGGGCATGGAGGAGGCGAAGAAATGCCTTCCCGGCGGTATCGAGTACGTGAAAAATGCCTACGAGGCGGCCGAGGACGCGGACTGCGTCGTGCTCATGACGGAGTGGAACCAGTACCGGGCGCTCGACCTGGAACGGCTGAAAAACCGGATGCGCGCACCGGTCTTCATCGATCTGCGCAATGTCTACGATCCGCGGCAGATGCAGGCCGCCGGGTTTACCTACACTGGCGTGGGCAGGAAGTAACCGAAAAGAAACAGCGCAGCCGATCCTCCGCCTGGAGGATCGGCTGCGCTGCAGGGAAAAGACAAAAGACCTCTCGCCTGGCGAGGCCGGACGCACTGCGCGCCCGCCCAGGAGGCGCAGTCGGCCCGCAGTCGTTTACTTGCGGCGCGACGACCGTTTGGAGGCCTTGAGCGGGTTGATCCGGGTCTTGACTATGACCACCTCGGGCTTGGCATGGGTCGCCAGGTTGCAGAAACCCAGACGCCACTTTGCCCCGGGGTTCATGAAGGCGTCGCAGTACTTGCTGCTGTCCACCTCGACGATTCTTCCGCACCCTTCACACTTGTCAATGACCGGCAGAAACGAGCCGTCGCTGAACTTTGCCGCAGTGTCTGTCTTCATGTCGCCAACTCCTGAAAAAATATAAACTTTTTCTTGAATCAGGAAAAAATCTTCCATACAATATTTTGAAATGGCGGCGTGTTTGTGTCCGACGCCCCCAAAAGCTCATCTTTATAAAAGTTAACGGGTTTTCTGTCAACCTCTTATCACACAACTTTTCCCCCACCGACCACAACCCCCGGGTGCCCCCATGCCGATTTACGTCTGGAAAGGAAAAAACAGCTTTGGTGAACGACGCAAAGGAGAAGTCGAGGCCATCGACGAGGCCGGGGCCCGCGCGCAGCTCAAGCGCATGCGCATCGAAAACCCGACCATCAAGCTGAAACCAAAGGATCTCCTGGAGAACGTCAAACTCTTCAAGCCCAAGGTCACCGGCAAGGATCTGGTCATCTTCACCCGGCAGATGTCGACCATGATCGACGCCGGTCTACCGCTGGTGCAGTGCCTGCAGATTCTCGGCAAGCAGCAGGCCAACCCGACCTTCAAAGAGGTGATCACCACCATCCAGAACGACGTGGAAACCGGCACCACCCTCGCCGACTCGATGCGCAAGCACCCCAAGGTGTTCGACGGTCTCTACAGCAACATGATCGAGGCCGGCGAGCTAGGCGGTATTCTTGACACCATCCTCTCCCGGTTGGCGGTGTTCAAGGAAAAAGCCATGGCCCTGCAGAAAAAAATCAAGGGCGCCATGACCTACCCTGCCATCTGTCTGGGCATTTCCATCATCATCCTCGCGGTCATCCTCATTTTTGTCGTGCCGGTGTTCGACAAGATGTTCCAGGACTTCGGCTCCACCCTGCCGGTTCCCACCCAGATGGTCGTCAACATGAGTAATTTCGTGAAGTCCAACTTCATCTTCATGCTGCTTGGCCTGGTCCTGCTCGTCTGGGTGGTGAAACGCATCTACAATACAGAAAAGGGTCGTTTGAAACTCGACAACCTGATTCTCTGGTCACCGGTCATCGGGCCGCTGACCCGGAAGGTCGCGGTTTCGAAATTCACCCGCACCCTGAGCACCCTGCTGCAGAGCGGTGTGCCCATTCTCGATTCCCTGCAGGTGGTCGGCCGGACCTCGGGCAACAAAGTCATCGAACGGGCAGTGTTCCGGGTGGCGGAGAGCATCGCCGAGGGTCGTCCCATTGCTGAACCGCTGGAGGAATCGGGCGTTTTCCCGAACATGGTCGTACAGATGATCAATGTCGGTGAATCAGTGGGTGCCCTCGACACCATGCTGGAGAAGATTGCTGATTTCTATGATGAAGAGGTGGACCAGGCCGTGGAGAATTTGACGGCCATGATCGAACCGTTTATGATGGTTTTCCTGGGAGGCCTTATTGGCGGACTTGTTGTGGCGATGTACCTGCCGATCTTCAAAATCGCAAGTGTCGTCTGACACCTGCCTGTACTGAACCGTCTACTAGTGGAGAAGAAACATGAGCGAAATTATCGGAATCGTCGCCAGGGAAATACTTGATTCGCGGGGCAATCCAACGGTCGAGGCGGAGGTGCAGTTGGAAACCGGCGCCATCGGCCGGGCGGCGGTACCCTCTGGCGCTTCCACCGGCACGCGCGAGGCCCTGGAACTCCGTGACCGGGACAGCGACCGCTACGGCGGCAAGGG
>JAGODN010000348.1 GCA_017998195.1 Desulfobulbus sp.
GGCTGGAAGTCCGCGGCCGCATCGGCGAGGCAGAAGTCCGGCTCGAGGTCGTGCACCCGGCAGCCGTCGGCGTAGTCGGCGTAGGTCGGGCCGAGGATGAGCGGGTGGGTGGCGGCGAGCGCCGCACAGGCCGCATAGATGAACTGGGTGGTGCCCGAGCCGGCCAGCACCCGGTCAGGGTCGATGTCGAGCAGGTCGGCCAGGGCCCGGACCGCGCCGGCCGCGTCCACCTCGGGCAGCCTGCTGATGCACTCCATGCGTTCGCGCAGGTGGTCGATCAGCCCCGGCAGGCTGCCCAGCGGGTTGATGTTGCTGCTCATGTCGACAATGGCCTCCGGCCGGCAGCCGAACTGCGCGGCCAGGGCGGCGACATTGCCGCCATGTCCCTGGATCATGGGTGTTCTCCTCGGGCCGGCGCGGGTCCGGCCCCGGTGCGGTCAGCTTTCGATGCCTGGGCGGGCGAGTACGCCCCGGTCGTAGTAGTGGCGGACGCAGCGCATCTCGGTGACCAGGTCGGCCCGGGTGAGCACCGCATCCGGGGCGCTCCGGCCGGTGAGCACCAGCTCCACCTGCTCCGGCCGCAGGTCGATGAGCGCCACCAGGTCGTCCGGTTCGATCAGGCCAAGGGCCACGGCCACGTTGGCCTCGTCGGCGATCACCAGGTCATAGTCACCCGAGACGAGCGCCCGGCGGATACCGTCCAGGCCCCGGCGGGCCGCGGCCCGGTCCTCCGGGGCGGGCTCGGTGAGCAGGAAGCAGCCGCGGCCGAACTGGTGCACCGTGATACAGTCGGCAAACCGCGCCAGCGCCTTGATCTCGCTGTAGTCCGCGTTCTTGATGAACTGGCCGAAATAGACCCGCAGTCCGGCGCCGGCGGCGCGCAGGGCGAGCCCCAGGGCCGCGGTGGTCTTGCCCTTGCCGTCGCCGGTGTACACCTGCACGAATCCCTGCATGCCGACCCTCCCGGATAGCTCCCGACTCTGGAAATCACCGCCGCGCCCGCGTTGCCGGCCCGGGCTGGGCCGCCCGGCCGGGCAGGCGAACGGAGGCCAACTATTAGAGAATCACCAACGAACAGTCAACAGCTTTTCGAGTCGCCCCGGCGGCTGCGCGGGCCGGGAAAAGCGGTCGCCCGGGGGCAGGGGCCATTCTTTTGTTTCCTTTGGTGCCGTTGTCCAATAGAATCGGGGCGCACCCGCGGGGGACCGCCCCGCCGTGACTGCACCCGGCGCCGGCCGGCGGCGCCGCACCCAACACAATCCCGCCCCGATGGCGGTACCTGGAGGAACAACGGATGGCGATAACCAAGATTGTCGTGACAGCCCACATCGTGACCGACCGGCTGTTTGCCGAAGAGGGGTATGCTGTGGAACAGAGCGCGGAAAACCTGGCCGACCTGCAGGGCGAGATCATCACCGACTATCTCGCCGAGGCCTACCCGGAGGCCGAGGTCTACGTGGACATCGGCATCCACCGGACCTCGGACCGGGCGAGTTCCATCGAGGTCGAGGCCCACGTCTCCGACGAGGAGATCGACCAGGCGCTGAGCGAGGATCTGCAGAACCGCCTGGCCCGGGAAATCGTCGCCGGCACGGCGGACTACACCTGGGCGGTCAAGGCGAACGAGGCCTGAAATCGCCCGGTTCCGGCCGTCTCGGCCACCACCCCAGACCAAGGAGGAACGCATGCAGCCCTTCAAAGCCTATCTGATCGAGCAGGACGAAAACCGGAAAGCCTCCGGCCGCATGGCCACCCTGGCCCCGGACCAGCTGGACCCGGGCGAGGTGCTCATCCGCGTGCACTATTCGAGCATCAACTACAAGGACGCCCTGGCCGCCACCGGCACGGGCAAGATCATCCGCCGCTTTCCCTGCGCCGGCGGCATCGACCTGTCCGGCGAGGTGGTGGAGAGCAGCGACGACCGCTTCCGCGCGGGCGACCGGGTGATCGCCACCAGCTACGACATCGGCGTGGCCCACCACGGCGGCTACGCCGAGTACGCGCGCATCCCGGCCGGCTGGGTGATCCCGCTGCCCCAGGGGCTCGACCTGCACGAGGCCATGGCCCTGGGCACGGCCGGGTTCACCGCCGCGCTCGGCATCGTCCGCATGGAGGACAACGGCCTCGCCCCGGCCAACGGCCCGGTGGTGGTCACCGGCGCCACCGGCGGAGTGGGCGGCCTGGCCATCGACATGCTCGCCCGCCGGGGCTACCACGTGGCCGCGCTCACCGGCAAGGAGACCGAGACCGACTACCTGCGCGAACTGGGCGCGGCCGAGATCATCCCCCGGTCGGGCATCGACTGGGAAGCGGTGCGGCCGCTCGAAGCGGCCCGCTGGGCCGGGGCGGTGGACAACGTCGGCGGGCCGATCCTCCACTGGGTGCTGGCCACCATGCAGCAGGCCGGCACCGTGGCGAGCATCGGCAACGCCGCCTCCATCCACCTGAACACCACGGTCTTCCCGTTCATCCTGCGCGGGGTGAGCCTGTTGGGCATCGATTCCGGCTACATGGGCGAGCCCACCCGCAGCCGGGTGTGGCAGCGGCTGGCGGGCGACCTCAAGCCGCGCCGCCTGGCCGGGGTGACCCGGACCATCGACTTCGACCAACTGCCCGGGGCCTTTGACGATTATATCAAGGGGCGGGTCAAGGGCCGCACGGTGGTGCGCATCGGCGCCTGAGCGGGGGGAAACACAGACGCCCGGCGCGGTGCGGCGCCGGGCGGGGTGGGGTGCGGGGCAGGGCGGAGATCAGGAATCGCGACGGTAGAGGTAGTCGAGGAAGTAGCACATCTGCTGGTGCCACCAGGGCCAGTCGTGGTCCACGTCCGTGCCCCAGAAATCCACCCAGGCGGGGATGCGCTTCTCGCGGAACAGGCGGTCGAGTTGGCGGGTGTCCTCCAGGGCCTCGTTCTCCCAGGCGCCCTGGCCGACGCAGGCGACGATGTCGCTCCGCCGGTACCAGTCCAGGAACCACTGGTGCACCAGGCCGGGCAGGTAGTTGAGCGGCGAGTTGAAGTACACCGCCGGGATGTCTGCCGGACCCAGGCCGAACTCCAGGTGGTCGAGCCGGTACAGGCCGCTCAGGGCGATGGTGCCGGCAAACAGGTCCGGGTGCTTGAGAAACGCGTTCATCGCGTGGTAGGCGCCCATGCTG
>JAGODN010000040.1 GCA_017998195.1 Desulfobulbus sp.
GAGATTCCAGGTCTGGACGACGGCGGCCCGGGCCGATTCGGCGAGGCCGGCCGCCCGATAGCGGACCTCGTCGCTGCGCACGATACCGAGCATGTAGCGCTCGCCCACCTCCTCGCCGAACAGGTTTTTCACCTTCTGCATGGTTGGCTGGGCGGTAACGGTCAGCTGTTCACCGCCGCGCTCGACCGCAACGGTGACGGGGCGGCCCTGGCTGTCCTTGATGGCGTCCGAGACCTGGGTCCAGGTGGTGATGGGCCGGTCGTTGATGGTGCGGATCTCGTCCCCGGTCTTGAGGCCGACCTGCTCGGCCACCGATCCCGGGGTGATCTCGCCGATTTTCGTCGAGTCCACCGGTTCGGGCAGACCGACGAACACGAACAGCACGAAAAACAGCAGCACCGCGAACACCAGGTTGAACAGCGGCCCGCCGAAAACGATGCCGAACCGCTGCCACACCGGCTTGTGCGAGAAGGAGCGGTGTCGCTCGGCCGCCTGCACCTCCTCGCCCTCCTGCTCGCCGTACATCTTGACGTAGCCGCCGAGGGGAAAGGCGCTGATCAAATATTCGGTCTCACCCCACTGGCGGCCCCAGACGCGGTTGCCGAAGCCGAGGGAGAATTTCAGCACCTTCACCCCGCAGAGCTTGGCGAACAGAAAATGACCGAGTTCATGGACAAAGATGAGAACGCCGAGAACGAGAATGAAGCTGAGAAGGGAATTCATGCGGATGCTCGGAAAAGCCCGGGAAGTGAGAACAGTGGGCCGCGACCACGGGGCCGCGGCGATCAGGCGGCCTGGACGAGGCGCGCCGCGACCGCGCGGGCGGCGCGGTCCGCACTGAGGATGGCCTGCAGGTCCATGTCGTCCGCCTGGTCGACCTGGTCGAGGGCGGCGGCGACGATGGCGGCAATGGCGGCAAAGGTGATGCGGCCGTCGAGAAAGGCCGCGACCGCCACTTCGTTGGCCGCGTTGAGCACCGCCGGCTTGATCCCACCCGCGGCCAGGGCCTCGCAGGCCAGGCGCAGGGCCGGGAAACGGTCCGTATCCGGCGGTTCGAACACCAGACCGCCGCACTCGGCCAGGTTCAACCGGGCAAGTCCCAGGTCGAGCCGTTCCGGATAGGAGAGGGCGTAGGCGATGGGGATGCGCATGTCCGGGATGCCCAGTTGGGCGACCACCGAACCGTCGCGGAATTCGACCAGCGAGTGGACGATGGACTGCGGGTGGACCACCACCTCGATCTGTTCCGGCTCGACGGCGAACAGCCAGCGCGCTTCGATCACTTCCAGCCCCTTGTTCATCAGGGTGGCCGAATCGATGGAAATCTTCGGGCCCATGCTCCAGTTGGGGTGAGCCAGGGCCTGGGCCGGGGTCACCCCCCGCAGGACCTCCGGGCTGGTGGTGCGGAAGGGTCCGCCCGAGGCGGTGAGGATGATACGGGCCACGTCCTGGCGGCGCCCCGCCTCCAGAGCCTGGAAGATGGCGCTGTGCTCCGAGTCGATGGGCAACAGCCGCACCCCGTGGGCACGCACCGCCGTCATGATCAGGCGGCCGGCCATGACCAGGGTTTCCTTGTTGGCCAGGCCCACGTCCTTGCCCGCCTCGATGGCGGCCAACACCGGCAGCAGGCCGACCGCGCCCACCACCGCGGACACGACCATGTCCGCGCTCGAAAGGGTGGCGACCCGGCGGTTGCCCTCGGCCCCGGTGAGGATGTGCGGCCGGCAGTCGACCGGCAGCAGGGCGACGAGGCGGTCCGCCAGGGCCGGATCGGCGATGGACACCACCTCGGGGCGGAATTCCCGCACCTGTTCGGCGAGCAGATCGACGCGCCGGCCCGCGGAAAGCCCGGCCACCCGGAACCGGTCCGGGAACTGGCGGACCACGGCGAGCACGTTCATGCCGATGGACCCGGTGGAGCCGAGCAGGGACAGGGTTTTCATCCGAGCAGGCCGAAATGGAGCAGGTAGTACAGGACCGGCGCGGTGAGCAGCAGGCTGTCGATCCGGTCGAGGATGCCGCCGTGGCCGGCGAGGATGGTGCCCGAATCCTTGACCCCCACGCTGCGCTTGATCATCGACTCGGTCAGGTCGCCGGCTATGCCGACCACCACGAGCAGGGCCGCGGCCGCAAGGAGCGCCAGCGGGTTGACCGGCACCGGAAAGAACTGGTTGAGGACCAGGGCGGCGACGATGCCGGCGAGCAGGCCGCCGACCCCGCCGGCCACGGTCTTCTTCGGGCTGATCAGGGGAAAGAGCTTGCGCCGGCCGAAGGCCCGGCCGGCGTAGTAGGCGCCGGTGTCGGAGCCGGCGACAATGACCATGAGCATGGTCAGCCAGAACGGGCCCTGGGGATGGTGACGGAGGAGCACCACGTGGGCCACACACAGGGAAACGTACTGGGTGGCGAAGCCGCCGCAACTCATGAACCGGTGGACATCGTCCATGGCGCCGTAGCCGTGCAGGGCGATGGCGGCAACAGCCAGCAGGCTGGCGATCATCGCGGCCAGGATCAGGTCGGGGCGGCCGGCCGCGGCGGCCAGCACCGGCAGCAGGCAGGCGAGGATGGCCAGCACCTGGTGCGGGCGGGTCAGCCCGGGGCAGGCCATGCGGAAATACTCGAACAGGGCCACACAGGCGGCGGCCACCACCACCACCCAAAACAGGGTGGCCGAGCCGTAGAAGAGCAGCGCCAGCCAGCCGCCGGCCAGCAGGACGCCGGGTACGAGACGGTTCATGGCTGCCTACTCCGCCACCTGGGCGCCGGTGCGGCCGAAGCGGCGCTGCCGGTTGTTGAACTCGGCAATCGCCTCCATGAGCTGATCCTTTTTGAAATCAGGCCACTTCACCTCGGTGAAATAGAGTTCGGCATAGGAGGCCTGCCAGAGCAGGAAGTTGGACAGGCGGTGTTCGCCGCCGGTACGGATGAGCAGGTCCGGGTCGGGCTGGGAGGCGGTGAACAGGTGGTCACCCATGGTCGTCTCGTCGATGTTCCGCCAGTCCAGCCCGCCTTCGGCGCATCGGCGGGCAAGGGTCTGCACCGCCCTGACCACCTCGGCGCGGCCGCCGTAGTTGAGGGCCAGGTTGAGGGTCATGCCGGTACAGGCCCGGGTGTCGGCGATGGTCCTGGCAAGGATGGTGCGTACGTCCGCCGGCAGCCGGTCCTGGTCGCCCAGGCAGCAGAGACGGATGTCGTTTTTGAGCATGGTGGTCAATTCGGACTGCAGGTAGGCCCGCAGCAGCCCCATCAGGCCGCTGACCTCGGTACTCGGCCGGCTCCAGTTTTCGGTGGAGAAGGCGTACAGCGTCAGGTAGCCGACACCGAGCGTACGGGCGGCCTCGACCACCTCGCGCACCGAGTCCACCCCCGCCTTGTGGCCGAACAGCCGCGCACGCCGGCGTTCCTCGGCCCAACGGCCGTTGCCGTCCATGATGATGGCGATATGACGGGGCACCCGGGCGCCCCCGGACCGTTCAGTCTCCTGCATGCGTTCTCGTCCGCCGGGCAGGGAGGTCAGACCTCCATGACCTCCTTTTCCTTGCCGCGCAGGATCTCGTCGATCTGGCCGATGAAGCCGTCGGTGGTCTTCTGCGCCTCCTCCTGGAGACGAAACATGTCGTCTTCGGAGATCTCCTTGTCCTTCTTCGATTTCTTCAGGGTCTCGTTGACGTCGCGGCGGATGTTGCGGATGGCGACCTTGTACTCCTCGCCGATCTTTTTCACCTGCTTGACCAACTCCTTGCGGCGCTCACCGGTGAGCGGCGGGATGGTCAGGCGGACCACGTTGCCGTCGCTCTGCGGCGTCAACCCCAGGCCCGAGCCGAGGATGGCCTTTTCGATGGCCGGCAGCACCTGCGGATCCCACGGCTTGATGGCGATCAGGTTGTTCTCGGGGATGGTCAGGGTGCCGACTTGGTCCAGGGCCATCTGCGAACCGTAGGCATTCACCTTGATGCCGTCGAGCAACGAGAGGGAGGCGCGACCCGTGCGGATTTTCACCAACTCCCGCTTGAGGGCCTCGACACTTGCCTCCATTTTCTCACGCAACTGCCCGTGTATGTCAGAACTCATAAATTCTCCTCCCTCGGTTGCCGCTGACGGCCAGGCGACCGGCGCCGCCGGGGGGCGAGGCCGGCGCGTCCGCTCAGCGGGTGATCAACGTGCCGATATCCTCGCCTGAAACCGCACGCACGATATTGCCCGGTACCTTCATGTTGAAGACAAAGATCGGCAGGTTGTTGTCGCGCGCCAGCGAGATGCCGGCCGCATCCATGACCCGCAGATCCTCGCGCAGCACGGTGGTGTAGGTGAGGGACTTGTAGCGCACCGCCTGGTCGTCCTTCTCCGGGTCGCGATCGTAGACGCCGTCCACCCGGGTGGCCTTCATGATCACGTCGGCACGGATTTCCAGGGCCCGCAGCACGGCGGCGGTATCGGTGGTGAAATAGGGGTTGCCGGTACCGGCCGCAAAGATGACCACCCGGCCGGCGTCCAGATGCTCGCAGGCCCGGCGACGGTCGTAGGGTTCGCAGACGTTGCGCATGGCGATGGCGGACAGCACCCGGGCGGGCACGCCATGGCGCTCGAGGCCGTCCTGGACGGCCAGCGAGTTCATCACCGTGGCGAGCATGCCCATGTTGTCCGCGGCCCCGCGTTCCATGCCGCTGGCCGCTCCGGCCACGCCGCGGAAGATGTTGCCCGCGCCGATGACCAGGGCCAGTTCGATGTTCAGCGCCCGGATAGCGAGGATCTCCTCGGCGAGGAACCGGATCATGTCGGTGCTGATCCCGTAGGCGCCGTCACCCATCAGGGCCTCGCCGCTGATCTTCAGCAGCACCCGCTTGAATTTCATCGTTTCCTCTCCCCTGCCCTTGTCCGCTCCTCTCCCGGCTCGACCTTTGGTGCCGTGGCCGCCAACCGCTTCCGGTACAGAGGCATCAGCCGATCTGGAACCGGGCGAACTTTTTGATGGAGATGTTCTCTCCCATCTTGGCAACCAGTTCGTTGAGCAGATCCTGGACGCTCAGATCGGGGTTCTTCACATACTTCTGCTCGAGCAGGCAGACCTCGGCGAGGAATTTTTCCATCTTGCCGGCCACCATCTTCTCGGCGATCTGCTGCGGCTTGCCGGACTCCAGCGCCTGGTTGATGTAGATGTCCTTCTCCCGCTGCACCACCTCCGCGGGGATCTCGTCACGGCTCACGGCCAGCGGACTGACCGCGGCCACGTGCATGGCGATGTTGCGGGCAAAGGCCTTGAAGTCGTCGGTCTTGGCCACGAAGTCGGTCTCGCAGGCCACCTCGACCATGACCCCAATCTTGCCGCCGGCGTGGATATAGGCCTCGATGACCCCTTCCCGGGTCTCCTTGCCGGCGCGTTTGGCGGCCACGGCAAGTCCTTTCTGCCGCAGCAGGTCCACGGCCTTTTCCATATCGCCGTCGGTGTCGGTCAACGCCTTTTTGCAGTCCATCATGCCGGCGTTGGTTTTTTCCCGAAGTTCCTTGACCATCTGGCTGGTGATATTCACGGTACGCTCTCCTGGTTTCTGGTCTGACAGTCTCTTAAAAAGTACGGCTGCGGACGTCGCCTATCGCTGTACGGCTCACCGGCCTGAGGACATGATCCCCCGGCCGGTGCCGGATGCGCGGGCGAACGCTTCGAGCCTGATCGTTGGTCCGGTTATTCCTCGTCCATCTTGGCGGCCAGATCTTCGTCCACCTGGCCGGTCATGGCGCTCTCCAGTTCCTCCACCCGCGGTTCGGCCTCTTCTCCGCGCCGCGCCCGGCCTTCGATCACCGCCTCGGCCATCATGGAGGTGATCAGCTTGATGGCGCGGATGGCGTCATCGTTGCCGGGAATGAGGTAATCGATCCCTGCGGGGTCGCAGTTGGTATCGGTCAGGGCCACCACCGGGATGCCCAGTTTGACCGCCTCGCCCACGGCAATGTCCTCTTTCTTGGGATCGATGATGAAGATGACATCGGGCAGGGACCGCATGTTCTTGATACCGCCGATGTTGCGGTCGAGCTTGATCCGCTCCTTTTCCATCTGCAGGACTTCCTTTTTCGGGAAACGGAGGATGGAACCGTCCTGCTGCATGCTTTCGATCTTTTTCAGCCGATCGACCGAGGACTTGATGGTCTGGAAGTTGGTGAGCATGCCGCCCAGCCAACGGTGATTGATGAAAAACATGCCGCACCGGTCGGCCTCTTCACGGATGATGGCCTGGCCCTGTTTTTTGGTGCCGACAAAGAGCACGGTGCCACCGTTGGCGACCGCATCGACCATGTAGCTGTAGGCCTTGCGGAACATCTTCATGGTGACATCGAGATTGATGATGTAGATGCCGTTGCGCGGCCCGTAGATGTACGGTTTCATCTTCGGGTTCCACCGCCGGGTCTGATGACCGAAGTGCAGGCCGGCTTCCAGCATCTGACGCATTGTTACTGCTGCCATGAGAATTTCTCCCTGTTCTGGTTGTTCCTCCATCCCTGTGCCGATCCCGCGCGGTGCGGGACACCAAGGCAAGTGCCGGGATGTGTGTGATGGCGCCCCCGCGGTGGGGGCGCGGAAAGAATCGAACCGTTTTTTTTAGCACATCTGGGCGGGCATTGCAAGCTCGCTCCGGCAGGGCTTTACGATCCGGGCCGGGGCCGGACGCGGCCCATGGCCCACCGCTCAGCGGGGGACCAGGTTCCTGCGACCGCCCAGGATCATTTCCAGCCACTGGAAGCCGAAGCGGAGCAGTGCCCCGTCGTCCCGTTCGAGCCGGCGGCGCTCCGCCTTGTCCAGCCTGTAGGCGCTCAACAGCCGGTGCTCGTCTGCATAGGCGCGAAACCCATCGATGTTATAGCAGACCAGGAAGGCGATTTGCTGCCGCGGGCCGGCTTTGCCCTCGCCGGCCCAGGGGTTGGTGGCGAAAAAGGCGTCGAGTTCGGCCCAGAGATCGTTATACAGGTTGTATTCGCTTAGGTCCTGTTCCCGCTCCCATTGCCTGAGGGTGTAGTGGTGGGGTTCGTCATGCCCCTTGCAGTAGGGATGATGGGTCAGAAAATAATGCGCCCTGAGCGGCCTGCCCGGACCGGGCTGCTCCACCCCCCGCTCCAGCGGGTAGGTCCGGCAGGCAGAGGGGCGGTCGGGATAGACGGTACAGCCCGCCGCGCCGAGAAACGGACAGGCCGGCGGCTCGCCCTCATTGAGTTTCAGTTTGAGGCCGGGAAAGTACGGATGGCTGCCCTGGCAAAGGGTGGTATGCCGGCGCAGAAATTCGCCGGCTTCCAGGGCGAGCCGCTGCTTGAGACGAAGGATATCGTAGGGAAAGAGCAGCATGTCCACGTTCCGGCAGCAGGTCAGGTAGCAACTCACCCCCGGATGGCAATGAAACCGGAACGGCTCCTTGGCCACGGGTGTACGGCCCGGTGGCAGGTGCGGGTCAGAGAGCGCCTCCGTCACGAGTTCCTCCTTGGCAAAAAAAAAGCTGGCATGATCGACTCATACCAGCTTTGCAGACATCTATGGAATCAGGCTTACTGTTCTTTTTCCTGATCCTGGGTCACGACGTTTTCCTTGTACTCGACCAGTTCGAGAATGGCCATAGGCGCAGCATCCCCGGCTCGGAAGCCGGTGCGGATGATGCGCGTGTAGCCGCCCTGACGATCGGCGTACTGGCTGCTGAGTTGGTCGAACAGTTTGGCCACCACCTCTTTCGAACGAATGTAGGCCATGGCCTGCCGGCGGGCATGAAGATCACCGCGTTTTCCGAGAGTGATCATCTGCTCGGCGACCCGGCGCACTTCCTTGGCCTTGGGAACGGTGGTGACAATGCGTTCCATGTCGAGCAGGGAGGTGACGATGTTGCGCAGCATCGCGGTACGGTGTTCGGATCGACGGCCAAGTTTGCGGCCAGATTTTCGGTGTCTCATGGTTCGTTCCTTGTGCAGGTAGGCGGACAGGCCCTTTCGCCAGAAAGCGCCGGCCGGTTTATTCCTCGACTATTTCGTCCCGTTTGTCAGGAGGGACCCAGCCATCGTACTTCATGCCCAGAGTCAGGTTGTGCTCGGCGAGCAATGCCTTGATTTCGTTCAAGGATTTACGACCAAAGTTCTTGGTCTTGAGCATCTCGGCGTCCGTTTTGTTGACGAGTTCGCCGATATACTGGATCTGGGCGTTTTTCAAACAGTTTGCCGAGCGCACCGACAGTTCCAGATCCTCGACGTTCTTGTCAAGGAACGGCGGAAAGACCGACGGCCCATCCTTCCCGTCCGGTCGGTCCGGCGGGTTGGCGATTTCCTCGTTGAAGTTGATGAAGATCGTCATCTGCTCCTTGAGGATCTTGGCGGCGTACGCAAGGGCGTTCTGCGGCGCGATGCTGCCGTCGGTCTCGATCTCCATGGTCAGGCGGTCGTAATCCGTCTGCTGACCGACCCGGGCCTGGCTGACCACGTACTGGACCCGAATAATGGGCGAGAAGGCGGAATCGACCGGAATGACGCCGATGGGCTGTCCTTCCCTCTTGTTCTGGTCGGCGGGCACATAGCCCTTCCCCCACTGCACCTCGAGTTCGGCCCGGAACGGCACCTCGGCGGTGATGGTACAGATCTCCTGCTCGGGATTCATCACCTCAACATACCCGCCGCCGTTGATATCGCCGGCAGTCACCCTGCCAGGACCGGTCTTCTCCACCACCACCGTCCGCGACTGGGGTCCGTTGAGCTTCAGCCGCACCTGCTTCAGGTTGAGGATGATTTCGGCCACATCTTCATGTACGCCGTCGATGGTGGTGAACTCGTGCAGGGCATCATTCAGACGCACCGAGGTGATGGCCGCTCCGCGGATGGAAGAGAGCATGACCCGCCGCAGTGAATTCCCGATGGTGGTCGCAAAGCCACGCTCGAGCGGCTGACAGACGAACTTGCCGTACCGGTCGGTGAGCGTTCCCTCGTTGACCTCGAGTTTTTCCGGGGCTATGAGGGCATGCCAGTTTTTATAAAAGGGATTGTCATCCCTGATTTCTTGTGCCATGCGATACCTGCCGTAAAAGTTACTTGGAGTACAGCTCGACGATCAGCTGTTCCTGGATAGGCATCGTGATTTCGTCTCTGTTCGGCAGGGCCTTGACGGTTCCTTGAAATTTGCTCTGATCGAGTTCGAGCCAACTGGGCAGGCCACGACGCACAGCACCCTCCAGGTTATCAATGATCAGCTCGTTTTTCTGGTGTTTTTCCTTCAACGTGATGACATCCCCGATCCGAACCTGGTAGGAGGGAATATTCACCTTCTTACCGTTGATGCTGAACAGATTGTGTCGAACCATCTGCCGGGCCTGATCGCGTGAACTGGCGAACCCGATGCGGTACAGAGTATTGTCGAAGCGCCGCTCGAGCATGATGAGCAGGGTTTCACCGGTGACGCCTTTAATCCGCTCCGCCCGCTCGAAATAGCGACGGAACTGGGCTTCCAGCATGCCGTACATCTGTTTTACCTTCTGCTTTTCGCGCAGCTGCACCGCGTAGTCAGACACCTTCCTGAACCGGTTCTGGCCATGCTGTCCGGGTGCGAACGAGCGACGCTCGAAAGCGCACTTGTCGGAATAGCAGCGATCGCCCTTGAGAAACATCTTCATGTTCTCGCGTCTGCACAGTCTGCAGGATGCTCCAGTATATCTAGCCAACTTCTACCTCCATTTATCGCCCGGAAACTGGTTTCGGGCTGTCATAACGGCTTGTCGGATTTCCTCTTAAACTCTTCTGCGCTTCGGGGGTTTGCAGCCGTTATGCGGCAGAGGCGTCACATCAATGATCCGGCTGACATCCAGATCCACGGTGGTCAACGCTCGCAGGGCTGCCTCGCGTCCCGGCCCGGGACCTTTCACCCGGACCTCGACCTTGCGCAAGCCGTGTTCCTTGGCCTTGGCCACAGCATCGCTGAGGGCGTTCTGTGCTGCAAAGGGGGTGGACTTCCTCGACCCCTTGAACCCAAGCACACCGGCGCTGGACCAGGATAGCGTGTTCCCCTGACGATCGGAAACGGTCACAACGGTGTTGTTGAAGGTGGAGTAGATAAAGACAATCCCCTCCGGTACGTTTTTCTTGTCTTTCTTTTTGACCTTGACGTTGGCCTTTCCTGACTTTGCCATCTCGACTCCCAGTTATCCTTTGGTCCGCAACGCTACCAGTTGTGTGTTATTTCTTTTTGACCGCCGCACCGCGCCGGGGTCCTTTCCGTGTCCGCGCATTGGTCTTGGTCCGTTGCCCCCTGCAAGGCAAGCCGCGCCGGTGACGGCGGCCACGATAACACCCAAGGTCCATGAGCCGCTTGATGTCCATGGAGACTTCGCGCCGCTTATCACCCTCTACGACAAGGTCGTTCTCGATGATGGTCCTGATCCGGTTGACGTCGTCGGCGCTCAGGTCATCGCTGTTCATCTGATACGGCAGGTCGGCCTTGTCCAGAATCTGGCGGGCCGTGGTCAGTCCGATGCCGTAGATGTAGGTCAGCGCCCGATCCATGTGTTTGTTGCGTGGCAAATCCACACCAGCTATACGTGCCAAGTCCTTGCTCCTTAGTCTGAATCTTGCTTAATTCAAGAGGTGGGGGAGAAAAATCAACCCTGCCGCTGCTTGTGCTTTTTGTTGGCACAACTGACCCTGACGACACCCTTCCGTTTCAGGATCTTGCATTCGCTGCATATTTTTTTTACCGATGAACGTACTTTCATTGCTGTCACCTGTCAGTCTGGTCAATTATTTTTTACCCTTGCCGCCTTTGGCGCGGAAGGTCACCCTGCCCCTGGTCAAATCATAGGGTGAGAGTTCGACGGTTACCCTGTCTCCGGGAAGAATCTTGATGTAGTGCATCCGCATCTTTCCGGAAATATGCGCAAGAACCCGGTGCCCATTGTCCAGTTCGACCTGAAACATGGCATTGGGCAGCGGCTCTACGATGGTACCTTCTACTTCGATGGCGTCTTCTTTGGCCATAAACGGGCAATGCTCCCTACTTGTTCGGGCAGAAGAGGTTATATATATCTAAGGTCGTTTTTTTTTTCAATCATTTTTTCAGAGCGTTCCTTGCCCTGCGACTACTGCCGCCTGCCGGGAGCGCCGGTCAATGCCCTGACAGACTCCGCTCACTCAAAATAAGCGGTCCGTCCTTGGTAACGGCAACGGAGTGTTCAAAATGCGCCGAGGGTTTTTTATCCGCGGTGATGACCGTCCATTGATCGTTGAGGATTTTTACCCTGGCGGCACCCAGGTTGACCATGGG
>JAGODN010000041.1 GCA_017998195.1 Desulfobulbus sp.
GGGCTGCTTACCGGTGGTGGTGCGAAGGAAGGCGGCGATCTTGGCGATGTCGCCCTCGGCCAGGTCCGCACCGACCTGGGAGTCGTTCATCACCTCGATGGACTCCTCCAGGCTCCAGACCACGCCCGAGTGGAAGTAGGGCGGGGTCAACTCGATGTTGCGCAGGCTGGGCGACTTGAAGGCGAACTCGTCGTCCTTGGCCGCGGTGATGGCGAAGCGGCCCTTGTCGCCGGCGATGATCTCCTCGCGGGGCTTGCTGACCACGCCCAGCGGGTAGTAGTCGTCGCCGCCCATGTTGACGCCGCCGTGGCAGGAGGCGCACTCGTTGGCCATGAACAGCTTCAGGCCCTCTTTTTCCACGTCGTTCAGGGCCGTGGCCTCACCCTTGAGGAAGGTGTCGAAACGCGCGCCCGGGGTGATCAGGGTGGCCTCGAACACCTCGATGGCCCGGGCCATGTTGTCGAAGCTGACCGGATCCTTGTCGGTCGGGAAGGCCTTCTTGAACAGGGCCACGTACTCGGGCATGCTGTTCAGGGTTTTCACCACGTTCTCCGGGGTGCTGTTCATCTCCACCCCGGCCTGGATCGGGCCCTTGGCCTGCTCGGCCAGGTCCTTGGCGCGGCCGTCCCAGAACTGGGCCACGTTGAACACCGAGTTGAACACCGTGGGCGAGTTGCGCGGCCCCTGCTTCCAGCCATGGCCGGTGGAGGTCTGCTGGAAATCGGCGCCGCCCATGCCGACGTTGTGGCAGGTGTTGCAGCTGATCAGGGCGCTTTTCGACAATCGCGGCTCGAAGTAGAGCATCTTGCCCAGTTCGATCTTGTCCGGGGTGGCCTCGTTGCCCTTGATCACCGGGGCCTGGTCCGGGATGGGCTGGAAGGTGGCCTGGGCATCCTTGAGCAGGGTGTCTTCGGCCAGGGCGGAACCGGTGGCCAGGGCAAGGACCAGGGAGGCGACGGCAAAGGTTTTTTTCATGGGCGATCTCCTGAAAATTGAAGTGTTTTCTCAGAGGGTTGGCGAATGATTCCTTATCTCGGCAGGCCAGAAAAAGCAACCGTTTCCTCGCCCGCGGACCACCCGTCTGCCTCGCCGCGGCCGTCCCCCGCGGCCCTGGCCGGGCCTGTGGAACAGGCTCGAGCCCACCCCGGCCGGTCGTTTTTGCTTCTATTTTTGCCCCGTTCCGGGTAGATTCGCCAGTCCCCCGGCTGCCAGCCGCACCGGCCGCGACCCGTTGGTCGCGGCCGTTCTTTTTTTGAAGAGGAAACGATCCCATGCTCCAGGCCACCAACATCGCCCTGTCCTACGGCAAGCGCGTCATCTTCAAGGACGTGAACATCAAGTTCACCCACGGCAACTGCTACGGTCTGATCGGCGCCAACGGCGCCGGCAAGTCGACCTTCCTCCGCATCCTCGCCGGCCAGAAGGAGCCGGACAAGGGCGAGGTGTCCGTGGGCCCGCGGGAGCGCATCGCCGTGCTCCAGCAGGACCAGTTCGTCTACGACGAGGAGACCGTGCTCGATACGGTCATCCGCGGCCACAAGCGACTCTACGACCTGCGCCGCGAACGCGAGCTGCTCTACGCCCAGGCCGAGCTGTCCGAGGCGGACGGCATCCGCTGCGGCGACCTGGAGATCGAGTTCGGCGAGCTGAACGGCTACGAGGCCGAGGCCGAGGCCGGGGTGCTGCTCAGCGGTCTCGGCATCGACGAGGACATGATCGGCCTGCGCATGAAGGAGCTGGACGGCGGCGACAAGGTGCGGGTACTGCTCGCCCAGGCCCTGTTCGGCAACCCGGACATCCTCCTGCTCGACGAGCCCACCAACAACCTGGACGTGCAGTCCATCGCCTGGCTGGAGGAGTTCCTCATCCGCTTCCCGAACACGGTGATCATCGTCAGCCATGACCGGCACTTCCTCAACCAGGTGTGCACCCACGTGGCCGACATCGACTACGGCCAGATCCGCGTCTACGTGGGCAACTACGATTTCTGGTACCAGGCGAGCCAGCTGGCGCTCACCCAGCGGCAGCAGGAGAACAAGAAGGCTGCGGCAAAAGTCGCGGAACTGAAGGAGTTTATCCAGCGTTTCTCCTCCAACGCCTCCAAGGCCAAGCAGGCCACGGCGCGCAAGAAGCTGCTCGACAAGATCACGGTCGAGGACATGCCGGTGTCGTCGCGCAAGTACCCCTGGGTGGCCTTCAAGCCGGAGCGGCCCTGCGGCAACGTCATCCTCGAGGTGGACGGGCTGTGCAAGCAGGAGGACGGGGTCGATGTGCTCAAGGACCTGAGCTTCTCCGTGAACAAGGGCGAAAAGATCGCCTTTGCCGGCACCTGGGGGTTGGCCAAGACCACCCTGTTCCGCATCCTCATGGGCGAGTTGGAGCCGGACAGCGGCACCTTCCGCTGGGGCCAGACCATCACCACCAGCTATTTTCCCAAGGAGCACAGCGGGTTTTTCGACACCGACCAGACGCTCCTTGAGTGGTTCGGCCAGTTCATCCCGCCCGCCGAGGGCGAGAGCTTTTCCCGCGGCTTTCTCGGCCGCATGCTCTTCTCCGGCGACGAGGTGCTCAAGCGGACCCGGGTGCTTTCCGGCGGCGAGCGGGTGCGCTGCCTGCTGGCGCGGATGATGCTTTCCGGCGCCAACGTGCTCGTGCTCGACGAGCCCACCAACCACCTGGACCTGGAATCCATCACCTCGCTCAACAACGGCCTCATCGCCTTTCCCGAGGTGCTGCTGTTCGCCTCGCACGACCACCAGTGCGTGGCCACGGTGGCCAACCGCATCATCGAGATCGGCCACAACGGCGTGATCGACCGGATGATCGGCTACGACGACTACCTGGCGGACGAGGAACTGGCCATCCGGCGGGCCGGGCTGTATCGGAGGGAAAAACGGCGGTAGGGCAGGGCGCGTTTTCGCGGCCGGCTCAGCGCACGGCCAGGGCCAGTTTGAGGGCCAGGGCGAGGAAGATGAGCCCGGCCGCCCGGTTGAGCATGCGCTGGGCCCGGGGCGAGCGCCGGAACCAGTTGCCGATCACCCCGGCGAGCAGGCTGAAGGAGCCGAACACGAGGACAGTGGCCGCGATGAAGATCAGGCCGAGTACGCCGATCTGCACAGGCAGGGGGCCGCGGGCCGGGTCGGTGAACTGCGGCAGGAAGGCGAGGAAGAAGATCGACACCTTGGGGTTGGTGACGTTCATGACGATGCCGCGCAGGTAGGCGCGGCCCGGGCCGAGGGGTTCGCCGCCGGCGTTGTCCAGGGAGGCGGCGCCGGCGCGGAAGGCGCCCCAGGCGAGGTAGGCCAGGTAGGCCGCGCCCGCGAACTTGAGCAGGTTGAAGGCAAGGGCCGAGGTCTGGAACAGGGCGGCCACGCCCAGGGCCACGGCCGTGGTGTGCACGATCAGGCCGGTGCACAGCCCCAGGGTGACGATCAGCCCCACCCGCCAGCCGCGCACCATGGACTGGGTGAGCACGAAGATGTTGTCCGGCCCCGGCGCCACCGCGAGCAGCAGCGAGGCCGAGGTGAACAGGGCGAGGGTGGCCGGGGCGAACATGGTGACTTGTCGGGGCAACAGCCGGGTCAGTGCTCGACCCAGATGAGTTCGTCGGTGGCAAAGCCGAGCGCCTTCGCCCGGGCGACCAACCGGTCGCGCACCGCCGTCTCCAGCTGCGTGGTGCGGGCGAGAATCCACAGGTAGTCGTGGTTCGGGCCGCTGACCAGCACGTGCCGGTAGTCCGGATCCAGTTCAGCGACGATGTAGGCCCCGTAGAAGGGACCGAAGAACGACACCTTGAGATAGCCGGTGTCGGGCCCGAGAACGAAATAGGCCCGCCCTTCGGCCTCCTGCCAGCGGTTCTTGGCCGGGTTGAAGCCGCGGTTCTGCACGCGCACGCCGCCGTCAGGACGCAGTGCATAGTCGGCGCTCACCCGGGTCAACCCCCGCTCGAAGCTGTGGTCGAGCCGGGCGATCTCGTACCAGGTGCCCAGGTAGCGGTCCAGGTCGAAATCCGTGACCGGCGGCACGAACGGCTGGCGGCTGACGCAGCCGCCGAGCAGGCCGAGCAGGGTGACGAGCACGAGGCGAAGCGGGGTGGGGAGTCGCATGGCAACACCGGGGTGAAAGGGGCCGGTTCCGGCCGGCGGGTGCATGATGGCGGCCCAGCATACGGCATCGCGGCCTGAACGGCAACGGCTGAAAGCGGGTCGCACGGCACAGGCGCGGCGCGAACCGGGGCGGCCGCCTTGCCAGGGACCACGTTGTGGTTATGGTATACCTAAACGGGATCCTTCCCGACCCTGCAGCGACCTAACCCTCTGCACCAGGAGGTTCAGCCATGAAGAACACAGCCTTTACCCGGGCCCAGCACGATTTTCTCCGCGGCGACTACGGCCGCGCCATCATGGGATTCGGCACGGCCCTGGAGACCGGCATGGATGCGGCCCGCGTCCACCTGCCGCTGGGGCTCGCCTATTTCCGCAACCACGATTTCATGGAGGCGGTGGCCGAGTTCAGCCGGGTGCTGGAACTGCGCCCGAACGACGACCAGGTGCTGTTCCTGCGCGGCATGGCCCGGTTCAACGCGGGTGACGAGGCCGGCGCAGTCAGCGATCTCACCGCGGCCCTCGACGCCAACCCCAACCGCGTGGCCGCGTACGTGGGCCGCAGCCTGGCCAACCGTTCGCTCGGCCACGACCGGGCAGCGGAGCACGATCTGCAGCAGGCCGTGACCCGGGGAGGGGTCGAGGTGGAACTGTTCCTGCGGGAATACTGCCTCAGCCCCTACCTGCAGCACCTGGGCGCCACCCTGTTCGACACCCACAAGGCGGCCTGGGGGAAAACCGTGCAGGTCGGCCGGGGCACCGCCACCAGCCAGTGAGCCGCAGACCGTTGTCGCTCTTCCAATGCCCCCGATCGGGGGCTTTTTTTGTGCCCTCCCGCCACCGGCCCCACCGGCCCGGAGCGGCCATTGGCGGTTGACTTCCCCGGCCCGCTTCAGTATGAGTGGCGCCTGTAACGGCCGCCCGCGGGCCGCCCGGGACACCACCCGGCACCGCCGGTCGGGCGCCTCCACCCGGGGAAACGCATGAACACCATCCTGCTCGTCATGGTCAGCGCGGCCTTTGTGTTCGCCGGCTGGCACCAGCTGGTCTGGGACCCGGCCGCGGGCACGACCGCGCCCATGGAACTGCTGTCCACGGCCATCATCGAGGCCGCCTCGGGCGCGGTCACCCTGGCCATCGGCCTGGTGGGGGTGATGACCCTGTTCCTCGGGCTGATGAAGGTGGCCGAGGCGGGCGGCATGCTCCGTCTGCTCGCCCGGCTCATCCGGCCGCTCATGGTCCGCCTGTTCCCGGACGTGCCCGCCGACCACCCGGCCTTGGGCGCGATGATCCTCAACCTCTCGGCCAACGCCCTGGGACTCGGCAACGCGGCCACGCCGTTCGGCATCCGCGCCATGCAGGAGCTGGACAAGTTGAACGCACAGCCGGGTACGGCCACCAACGCCATGGTCCTGTTCCTGGCGATCAACACCAGCTCGGTCACCCTGCTGCCCACCGGCGTCATCGCCCTGCGCGCCGCGGCCGGCTCGAGCGACCCGGCCGCCATCCTACCCACCACCCTGATCGCCACCATCGGCTCGACCACGGTGGCCATCCTCGCCGCCAAGTTGTACAGCCGCTGGACCGCGGCCCCGCCACCTGTTGCCGGGTCCGCGGTCTCGGCCACGGACAAGGCCGACAACGGCGCGGCCCCGGCCGCGGCCATGGAGGAGGGCGAGCCCTTCCCGCTGTGGGTGAGCGTGCTCGCCCTGGCCGGGCTGGTCGGGCTGGTGCCGGTGGCCGTGCTCTACGGCCAGGCCCTGTCGCCGTGGATCATCCCCGGGCTGATGGTGCTGTTTCTGGGATTTGGCGCGATGCGCCGGGTGCGGGTCTACGAGGTGATGGTCGAGGGCGGGCGCGAGGGATTCCAGGTGGCCCTGCGCATCATCCCCTACATGGTGGTCATCCTGGTGGGCGTGGCCATGCTGCGCGCCAGCGGCGTACTCGACCTGCTGGTGGGTGCGCTCGGCCGCTTCACCGCGCCGCTCGGCCTGCCGGCCGAGGCCCTGCCCATGGCCCTGATGCGGCCCCTGTCCGGGTCCGGGGCCTACGGGATCGTCGCCTCGCTGCTCAACGACCCGGCCGTCGGCCCGGACAGCTACACCGGCCTGCTCGTTTCCACCCTGCAGGGTTCCACCGAGACCACCTTCTACGTGCTTGCCGTGTACTTCGGCGCGGTCCAGGTCAAGCGGATCCGCCACGCCATGGCCGCGGCTCTCACCGCCGACCTGGCCGGGGTGGTGTGCGCGGTGCTCGCCTGCCTGGTGCTGTTCGGCCGCTGAGTGCGGTGTTCAGGCCGGGCTGAGCCGGCACATGAAGCTGCGGCTGGTGGAGGTGCCGCTGATCGGGCTGCGCACCTCGTCCTCGGTGAGCCGGTTCAGGTCGGCCGCCGGGTCCACGTCTCCCCAGCCCCAGGCGAGCCGGATCATGCCCGGGCGGATCACGTCGCTGATGCGCGCAATCATCTCCACCGCGCCCTTCGGTGTTTCGATGCGCACCCGCATGCCCTCGCTGATTGCATAGCGGTTCGCGTCCTCGGGGTGGAGGTCCGCCACCGGGCCGCTGCTCCCCCGGACCAGCGCCGGGATCTGGTGGAATTGGGAGTTGGTGAAGCGGATGTCGCGGCTGCCGCTGATGCCGAGCATGGGGTACTCGTCCGCCCGGTCGCTGAAGCTGATCGGGTTCGGCCCCGGACCGTTCGCAAAGGGCACGCCGCTAAAACCGGCCGCGGCCAGCCGTTCCGAGAAGAACTCCACCTTGCCCGAGGGGGTGCGCAGCGGCTGGTCGCGGTACTTCTCGTAGCGGATCTCCTCCAGGCGCAGCCCCTTGCCGCTGGCGCGCAGGTCCGCCACCGTGACTTTAGCGGGTTCGAGCTGGAAGTCGATGGCCGCCTCCGCTGTCTGCCAGGGGAACTCGGCCGTGAGTCCCAGCCGTCGGCCCAGCTCGAACACGATCCGCCAGTCCGGCCAGGACTCGCCCACCGGCTCGATCACCGCGTTCTGCAGGAACATCGGGTTGTTGCGGATCGAGGCGCGGTTCAGCTGGGTCTTTTCGAAGCAGCTCGCCGCGGGCAGGACGATGTCCGCCATCCTCGCGGTCTCGTTCATGAACAGGTCGATCACCACCAGGTGCGCCACCGCGGCGAACGCCCGGCGGGTGCGGGTGGTGTCGGCCATGGTCACCACCGGGTTGCCCGACTGGACGACCACCATCTCCACCGGGTAGGGGCGGTGGTCGAGCATGGCGTCGACCACGCATCCCTGCATCTGGTTGCCCCAGGTCTCGCTGAAGGTGTTGAACAGGGCGAAGTCGCGGGTGACGGGCTCCACCTCCGCGGGCAGCCGCTCGCGCAGCTGGATGTTGCGCACCGGCACGGGCTGGGGCAGCACGTCGCCGCCGGGCTTGTCCAGGTTGCCGGTGAGGGCGCGGAGCATGGCGATGGCCCGGGTGGTGTCGAACATCTCGCGGTGCATGTCCAGGCCATTGCCGTCGATGATCGAGGCCGGTGTGAGGGTGGCGTAGCTGCGGGCCAGATCCCTGATCTGTTCGGGTTCGAGCCACAACTCCGCAGCCACCCGCTCCGCCGGGTAGCGGGCCGCGACCTCTTTCAGCTGATCGAAGCCCACCGTGTGGTTGGCGACGAAATCCCTGTCAAAGAGCCCCTGGCTGATGATCTCGTGGATCATGGCCATGGCCAGCAACCCGTCGTGGCCGGGCCGGATCGGCAGCCACAGGTCGGCCTTGCGGGCGAGCTGGGTGCGCACCGGGTCGATGACCACCAGCCGGGCGCCGTGCTCTTTCGCCCAGTGGATCGCCTCGGCCGCGCCCAGGGCGGTGTTGCCGTCGTTCTTGCCCCAGACGATGATCAGCTTCGCGTTCTTCGCCTCCGGAAAGGCCATGGAGCCGTAGGTGCAGGTGTGGGCGAACTCGCGGCCGACAAAGCAGATCGAACCGTTACCGATGGTGTTGGGCGAACCGAACCCGTGCATCAGCCGGTTGGGATAGTCCCAGGGCGCGCCCCAGTCCGCGGCCATGCCGCGCAGCCAGGCCACGGAGCGGGCCCCGGAGCGTTCGCGATGCTGCCGCATGAGGTCGGCCACCCGGTCCAGGGCCTCGTCCCAGCCGGCCTCGCGGAACTCCGCGTTCCGGTGATCGCGGATGAGCGGCCGGGTGAGCCGCAGGGGCGAGTAGACGATCTCCGGGGCCGCGGCCAGCTTGGCGCAAGGCAGGCGCTTGTCCGGGTCGAGAAAGGATGTGCGCCAGGCGCGGATCAAACGGTTGTCCCGGACCTCGGCCTCGATGGGGCAGCAGGACGAACACAGGCGGCAGACGGTATCAGTGATCATGGTGAGTTCCCCGGGTCAGCGGCAGGCGCGGATAAAACAGCTGCGGATGAGTTCGTAGTGGTTGGCGTGGGTGCGGATCTTCCACCAGACGTGGCCGGTTTCGTCCACCCGCCAGGCCGGGGCCAGTTCGCCCGCCGGGTCGGCGAGCAGGCGGGCGATGTTCGCCTGGCCGCGGCCGGCGAAGCGGCCCTCGGCCGTTCCGCCCAGCCAGGCCTGGGGCGGGGCCGCCTCGACGGACCAGGAAAAGGGATCGGAGAGCAGGAACTGGGCCTCCCGGTCGCGGGTGACCCGGTTCATCTCGCGCAGATGGTCGAGCGGTGCGGGCACCTTGTCCACCAGGTTGAGCGAGGCGAACAGGCCGATGGCGTCCTTTCGCAGGGGCAGGGCCAGGGCATTGGCCACGAGGAAGTCCACCCGCTCGCTGCGCCAGCTGTCGGGCAGGAGGATGGTCGCCTCGCGGCGAAGCAGTCCTTCCTCCTTGAGGGAGAAGGTGAGACTGCGCTCCCGCATGAGCTGCCGCGCCGCCCGGACAAAGGCCACCGAGGTGTCGATGCCGATGGCAAAGTCGCAGCGCTCGGTCATTTCGAAGGCGAACCGGCCCACCGCGCCGCCCGCGTCCAGGGCGATGCCGGCCTGCGGCCGCATCATCCCGGCCCAGGTGGCATAGGCTGTGGAGGCCTGGTCGTCGTCGAGCAGGTCGCCGTACTGGCTCCACAGGTAGCTGCTGACCACCTCCGCGGTCTCGTACTTGTTGGCCTGGCGGCCGTTGTCCGTGGCGTGCGGGTCGAGCAGGGCGATGCCGGCCGTCACCGGGAAGCGGGCGCCGCAGTGCTGGCACATGAGGATGGCGGTGTCGATGTCACCCTCCTGTTCACGGACGATCTCGGCGACCAGAGGGTGCTCGCGGGGCAGGCAGGCGGGGCAGACAAGCAGGTCGAGCAGCTGTTTCTTCATGGATCACTCCGGTATCGGCGGCCGGCGCGGGTGGCGCGGCCGAACGGACGATTGTTGAAAACAGGGCCAACTGGCTGGAGACAAAACACAAAGACGGTAAAGCCTACCTGTCGCTCCAGCAGGAGTCAATTCCTATTTCCAGCTGGGATGGACCGCCTGCCGACCGGCCGGGCCGGTTTACAAGCCGTGGCGGATGGGCTAGGATGGCGCCTTGCCGACAACGATTCGAGGGGAGAGAGACGCATGCACAGACGACTGCCGGCGGAATGGGAGGAGCAGGACGCGGTGCTCCTTGCCTGGCCGCACGCGGCCACGGATTGGGCTGACACGCTCGACACGGTGGCGCCCGTGTTCAGCCGCATCGCCCTGGCCATCAGCCGGTTTGAGCGGGTGCTCATCGTTGCCCCGGAAACGGCACCCATACGCGCCCGGTTGGAGCGCGAGGGCGCGGACCCGCGGCGGCTGCTGTTCGCCGAACTGCCGACCAACGACACCTGGGCCCGCGATTTCGGCCCGATCACGGTCCTCGAGGACGGCGCGCCGGTGGTACTCGACTTCGGCTTCAACGCCTGGGGACTCAAGTTCGCGGCCGACCAGGACAACCGGGTCACCCGCGGCCTGGCCGCGGCCGGGCTGTTGCGGGCGCCGGTGCGGGTACCGGGACTGGTGCTTGAGGGCGGCAGCATCGACACTGACGGCGCGGGCACCCTGCTCACCACCACCGAATGCCTGCTCGGCCCCAACCGCAACCCGCACCTGGATCGGGCCGGCCTGGAGCGCGCGCTCGGCGACCTGCTCGGCGCGACCCGCTTTCTCTGGCTCGAACACGGCGGTCTCGCCGGCGACGACACCGACGCCCACATCGACACCCTGGCCCGGTTCTGCCCGGACGACACCATTGCCTACGTGCGCTGCGACGATCCCGCGGACGAGCACTTCGCCTTGCTCGCGGCCATGGAGGCCGAACTGCGCGGGTTCCGCACCGGGGCCGGCCGACCCTACCGGCTGGCGCCGCTGCCCTGGCCGCGGCCGGTGTTCGCCGCGGACGGTCATCGCCTGCCCGCCACCTACGCCAATTTCCTGGTCGTGAACGGCGCCGTGCTCGTGCCCACCTACCGGGATCCGCGGGACGCGGCCGCCCTGGAGGCGGTTGCCGCCGTGTTTCCCGGCCGGCAGGTGATCGGGATCGACTGTCTGCCGCTCATCCATCAGCATGGCTCGCTCCACTGCGTGACCATGCAGATCCCGCAAGGAGCACTGCGATGACACCTCGTTCCATCGGCCTGGTGCAGCACCGCTGCACCCCATCCCGGCAGGAAAACATCGACCGCAGTGCGGCCGGCGTGCGCGCGGCCGCGGCCCGGGGCGCGGAGTTGATCGTGCTCCAGGAACTGCACGCCACCCCCTACTTCTGCCAGACCGAGGACCCGGCCTGCTTCGACCTGGCCGAACCCGTTCCCGGGCCGGGCACCGAGACCTTCGGCGCATTGGCCCGCGAACTGGGCGTGGTCCTCGTCACCTCGCTGTTCGAGCGGCGCGCGCCCGGCCTCTACCACAACACCGCGGCCGTGCTCGAGCGCGACGGCTCGCTGGCCGGCATCTACCGGAAGATGCACATCCCGGACGACCCAGGCTATTACGAGAAATTCTACTTCACCCCCGGGGATCTCGGCTTCACCCCCATCGACACCTCGGCGGGCCGGCTCGGGGTGCTCGTCTGCTGGGACCAGTGGTACCTGGAGGCGGCCCGGATGATGGCCCTGGCCGGGGCCGAGCTGCTCATCTACCCCACGGCCATCGGC
>JAGODN010000349.1 GCA_017998195.1 Desulfobulbus sp.
CACCAGCAGGACAAGTACGCCTGGGAGTTCGTGTTCCTCGGCGCCAACATCGATGCCGGCAGCGTGGCCGAGGAGATCGGCATCGCCCGGGACAAGGCCCTGCAGTACGCCAACAACGCGGACGGCGCCCGGGCCGCCTTTGCCGCGGTGTCCGACAACCTGGCCGGCTTCCGCCGGGGCGACCGGCAGCACATGGCCTACGCCGAAGAGGATCGCGAGGCCCAGCGCAAGGCCGGCGCCTGAGATTGCGGGCGCGGCCGGTGCTGCCGGACCGCGCCCGCCTTTGGCGCGCCCGCTACAGTCGCGCGCAGCCCGGACCGGAGAGCAGGCTGCGGCCGCCGGTGTGCGGCTCCACCTGGATGCGGGCGGCGATGCGCTCCTTGAGCGCGGCCACGTGCGAGATCACGCCGATCAGCTTGCCCTCCCGGCGCAGCCCGGCCAGCGTCTCCAGGGCGGTGTCCAGGGCCTCGTCGTCCAGGGTGCCGAACCCTTCGTCCAGGAAGAGCGAGTCCACCCGCACCTTGCGGCTGGCCATGTGGGAGAGGCCCAGCGCCAGCGCCAGGCTGACGAGGAAGCCCTCGCCGCCGCTCAGGTTCTTGGTGGAACGGATCACGCCCGCCTGGTAGCTGTCGATCACGTTCAGCTCCAGCGGCTGGTTGTCGTCGCGGATGAGCAGGTAGCGATCGCTCATCCGGCGCAGCTGCTGATTGGCATGACCGATCATCAGCTCGAAGGTCAGCCCCTGAGCGAAGTTGCGGAACCGCTTGCCGTCGGCCGAGCCGATCAGTTCGTGCAGGCCCCCCCAGCGCGCGCACTCCCTGGTCTGCGCCAGGATGGCCGCCCGCTTTTCCCTGATCAGCTTCCGGGCGGCCGCGTTTGCATCGAGCTTGTGCTTGAAACCGGCGATACTCTCCCGCAGCTCCTGCAGCGCGGCCTCGTCTGCCTGCAGCTGCACGTTCAGCTCGTCCAGGGATTGGTTCGTGACCGCTTTGGCCAGCTCCTCGGCCAGGCGGGTGTGCCGGTCCTTGTGCCTGGCCTCGAGGTCGGTCCGGCGCGCATCCAGCGTCCGGGCCCGGGCGGCCAGCGCCTCCCGTTGTTCCGGGGCCAGCCTGGCGGCCAGGAACGCTGCTTCGTCGGCAAAGCCCGCCGGTGCCAGTGCCGCGGAAAACGCAGCCGCCACCCGCTGCAGTTCCGGTTCCCGCCGGTCGATGCTCTTGTGTCGCAGGGCAACCTGGGCCTGGGCGGTGCGCCAGTGCTGCTGCCGGGCGGTGTGCTCTGCCCGGGCCTGTTTTTCGGCGTTCTCGGCCTCGGTCATGGCCGTGCGCAGGCGCTCTTCCTCGGTGTCGGGATGGCGGTCACCGTACAGCGCCTGGCGCTCGGCGCTGCGCTCGGCGCGCTCCCTGGACGCGGTCGCCAGGTGGGCCCGTTTTTCCTGGAGCGCACTGCCAAGGGTTTGGAGAACCGCGTCCAGCCGTTTGCCCTCGCTGTCGATATCCGCCAGCTGTTTTTCAATTTCGGCCTTGCGTTGCACCCGGACCTGCCAGGCCTGCAGTCGCTTTTTGAGTTCCGCCAGCAGGGCGGGGATCCCGGTTTCCGGAAGGTCCGTGATGCCCAGGGGCAGGAGTCGCTCCAGGACCGCCTGCCTGCGTGCGCCGGACTCGGCCCGGAGAGCCTCCAGGCTTGCCTGCACCGCGGCCAGGGCCTGCTCGGCGCTCTGACGCACGTGCGCGGCCGCTGTCTCGTTATTTTCACCATCGATCAGCTGGTTGCGAGCCAAAGTTTCGGCTTTTTCCAGGGTCTTGATGACCGCTTCCTGGTCCTCGGCCCGGCGGATCCGTTCACCCAGCGCGGTGATTGTTTGCTCCACGGCGTCGGGTTCCGGCACGTTGCCGGCCGCGAACGGGTGCTCGGTCGCCCCGCAGAGCGGGCAGGGCGCGCCGTCCGCCAGTTTGGCCCGGTGCTCCGTCAGTTCCGCAATCCTTGCCAGGAAGGCCATTTCCCGCAGCAGGGTCTCCTGCTCGGTGCGGTATTCCCGCAGCAGCCGTCCGGCCAGTACCCGGTCGAGTTCCTCCCTGGCCTGCTGCAGTTTGGCTGTTGCCTCGGCCAACGCCTGCTTTCGCGCCGCGTTTTGCTTGCCGCAGGTGTCGAGCGTTCGGGTCGCCTGCGCCAGGGCGGTCTGCTGCTGGTTGTGTTCGGTCTGCCTGCGGGTGAGGTCCCGCTGGGTGCCAAGCAGCCCGGCCAGCTGTTCCTCGACCCCGGCCAGACCGCCGACCAGCCAGGCATCCTGACCGTGTTTGTGCAGGTACCCTTCGACAGAGTCTAAAGTCTTTTTCGCATCAACCCGTTCTTCCTCTTTTTTTCTTCTGTTCTGCTGCTCCGCGGCGATGGCGTCCGCCTGGTTGCGGCAGGCCTCCTCCCCTTGGCGAATGACCTTCTCCTGGGCCGCAAGGTGCTGATCAAGGGCGCGCACCGCCTGCAGCAGCGGCGCGGCATGCTGCAACGCCTCCCTGGCCTCGGCGGTGCGCTGCTCGGCCGCCTGCAGCGACTCGGCCTGTTGCCTGGCGCCTTCCTCCAGTGCGGGCAGGGCGGTCTCTGCGGCCTGCAGGGCGTGCCGGTCTTCGGCCTGTTGTTTGCGCAGGGTCGCCAGGATGGCGAATACGCCATCCAGGGTGGCGGCGCGCAGTGCCCGGTCGAGCCGGTCCCGGTCCGGCTGGAAAGTCTCCACTTCGCGCTGCAGGGTGTGCGCCTCCGCGGCCAGGGCAACGAGTTCCCTGTTCAGGTCATCGATGGCGGTCCGCCAGGAAATGGCCCTGGTGGTGGCTGCGCGGCTGGCAATGCGGTCCATCTCCTGCTGCTGCTGATCCTTGAGAGTCTGGGTGATGGCCTCTTCCTCGGCCGGCTCCAGGGTGACGATGCCAGAGGTTTGTGCCTGGAGGAATGCCAGTTTTTCCCGCTCGGCCCGGTGACGCTCGTGCACGCGCATGGAGATCCGGCTGTAGATCTCGGTGCCGGTGATCCGTTCGAGGATCGGCGCCCGATCATCCGCGGCCGCCTGCAGGAAGGCGGCAAAGTCCCCCTGGGCGAGCAGCATGGAGCGGGTGAAGCGGTCGAAATCCATGCCTGTGATC
>JAGODN010000350.1 GCA_017998195.1 Desulfobulbus sp.
GCCGCACTGCGGCCGTTCATGGTTCAGCCAGGCGAGGGCCTCCAGGGCCGGGTCGAACAAGCCGTGCTGCTGGGCGACCACGGCCAGACCGAGGACCTCCGCATCGGCGAAGGCCTCCCAGAACACACCGCCGGCGAACACCCGGGCCACGAAGTCCCGGCCCTGGTCGTCGAACCCGGCACGGTGCACCCGGTCGAGCAGCAGCCGGTGATCGACCCCGCCCCTGCCATGCGACTCACTGGTTGACAGCTGCGGCGTCATGGTCGTGTTCTCCCGTCGCGTCCTTTCCGCCTTCCTGTCCGACATCGGCCCGGGACGACCCCGTGGTCAGGGCCGCCCGCACCAGCCCGGCCAGCCGGCCGAAGTGCGGGTACTGGAAATGCGCCTCTTCCAGCTCAGCGACGATCGCCAGGGCCTCCTTGTTCCGGCCGAGCAGGTGCAGGGCCGCGGCCTGCCAGAACCTCCCCTCGCGGGAGGCGTTGCCCCAGGTGTCCTCGCAGAAGCGGACCGCCCGGGTGGCCGCGTCCAGCCCTTCTTCCAGTTCGCGCCGGCCGAGCAGCAGCCGGGCCATGCGGATGAGGCTGACGTGGCGCGAGCGCCGGTCCCGTTCGGCCGAGGCGCGCAGCACCTGCAGGGCCTCGGGGATCCGGCCGCGGGCGGCGAGCACGTCCGCCTCGGTCCAGTGCACGTACGGTCGCCGCCGGTTGCGCGGCACCCGCTCGATGCAGGCCTGGGCCCGGTCCACCTGGTCCAGGCGAAGGGCGCAGCGGGCCGCCAGTTCCCAGACGAAGTCCGTGGGCTGGTGCGGGTCGGCCGCGTGCGCGGCGGTCTCCAGCCGGTCCAGTGCCTCCTTGTACCGGCCAAGCGCGTGCAGCACCTTGCCGAAGGCGAAGTGCCGGAACAGCGGATGCATGAAGCAGCGTTCGCCGTCCTCGGCCTCCAGGGTGTGCAGCCGCCGCAGGCTGTCCGCGGCCCGGCCCGCCGCGAGCAGGCAGGAGGCCAGGTGGTACAGGCTCTTCACGTACTTGGGCCGCTCCTGGTGGCGCCGCTCCTGTTCGCTCGCGTCCAGCCCCTGCCAGATGGCGATGGCCTGCTCGAACAGGGGGATGGCGGGCCGCGGCTTGTTCTCGATCTCCTTGCACAGGATCGCCTCGCGGTAGGCAAAGGTGACCGAGTCCGGCCGCAGCGCGCGGGCCGCCCCGAAATGTTCGTGGCCGAGCCTGATCAACTCCTGCCGCCGCTTACCCGGGATGATGCGGTGTTCGGTACGGGCCGAGTACAACTCGTCCAGGGCGGCGTAGGCCAGGTTGTAGTGGGCCAGTCCGTTGTCCGGCTCGCGGCGGACCACCGGCGTGAGCAGGCGGATCGCCTCCTCCGACTTGCGCCCGCGCACCAGGGCGAAGGCGACCTTCAGCCGGATATCGGTGTCCATGCCGGCGGCCACCAGGTCCGGCAGCTTGTCCTCCACCGGGCTGAACAGGTCGATGATGTCCTGCCAGCGGTTGTCCGCCTGCAGGGCTAGGATCTCGCCCACGATGCGGCCGTGCTCGCGGCGCAGCGCATCCGGGGCGAATCCGGTCCCGACCAGTTCGGCGAGGAAGCCGTCCGCGGCCGGCGCGGACGACGGCCGGGCGGGCGGCGGGGTGGCAACGGTGCGCGGGTCGAGCTGCACGTGGCCCACGATTCGGGGTTTTTCGAGAGCGACGATGTTGGTGGCCGTGTTGTTCATAACGCCTCCCGCAGGTAGAGGTTCAGGTGTCTTCTGCAGGAGGGTACGGACAGGATCGGCGTTTTTTGGGCGGGGGAGGGAAAAAAGCGGGTGAGCGGTTTAGCGGCTTGGCGGGTTGGTCATTCTTGTCCCCGGAGCAGATGGGGCGAGCGCAGGACGACCTCGGGCAGATCGCGCACCAGCCTGACCGACTCGATCAGGATCCGCCTGTCCTCCACGGCCAGGGTGGGGACGTCGCCATCATCGAAATAGACCAGCGCTTTCAGACTCTCGCCGGGTTGAAAGGCAGAGCCGAACAACCGGCGCGCGGCGGCAAGTCCATGGGCAAGACTGACCCCGGCTTTGAGCATGGCGGCAAGGTCGCGATAGTCCTTGGCCTCGGCCCGCTGGAGGATCACCTTGAGCTTGGTGGCCAGCAGATCCTCCAAGGCGGCGACCTGCAGCACACCGTCCTGGGTCCAGGCCGGCTCGCCGACCCGACCGAAGTCGATGCCGCCAAAAAAGGAAATTTTGACCGGCTGGTCATCAGCAGCGGGCACCAGCAGGGTCAGGGTGTTGCCCCGATCCTGAAGTGTTGTCGCCCGCTCCATGAACGGAAAAACGGACCGCAGGTTCTCGCGTTCCAGCGGCTCTTCCGAAAAAAAATCGAAATCGACGGAAAACCGGTGTCCCAAGCGCAGGGCGATGGCGGTTCCCCCATAGAGCACAAACCCGAGAGCGGCGGCAGCGCGGAGTTCGGGCCAGACAAGCCGCTGTGCGGACGGCAGGATGTCCATGCGGGGTATGAAAAAACCGCTCATGCGAACGCCCTCTTCGGCAGGGGTGGCACCTGGTCCGGTTCGGCAAGACCCAATCGGTAATGCCAGTAGGCCCAGGAGCGCTCGTTGAACTGTCCGGCCGACGCCCGCCGCAGGACGTCCCGCAGCACCTCGTCCCCGACAAGGGCGGCCAGGGCCTGGACGTCAGCGTAATCGCCCAGGTTCATCACCTGGGCGATGATACGCTCCGGCCTGGCCAGCGCCTCTTCCGGCGTAAGCCACCACAAATACTTGCGGGCATAGGGCCGCAGGGCTTCCGCCCGGTCGATGGGCTGGGTGTGCATGGTGCATCTCCGTTTTTCGAGACAGCCGGGAAGGCGGAAAGGCCGAACGTGGAAAACACCGGATTTGACCAGAGCACTGTAGCCGATTTCTCCGGGTTACCGGAGCCGTTTTTCTCCCTGGCACCGGTCCCCTCCATCCTCTGGCCGGGGCGCCGGCCTCGGGCGCCGAAACACACGCCTCGCCGTGCGCGATACCGCCTGACAGACGGATGGCCAATCCTGTTCACGCCTTCGGCCAGGTCAGCTGAAAACGGTGCGCCAAGGCGGCCAGACGTTTGTCCAGGGTCCACAGG
>JAGODN010000042.1 GCA_017998195.1 Desulfobulbus sp.
GCCGAGATGGAGCGCCAGGGGCTCATCCAGGGCATCATCACCCAGAACGTCGACAACCTGCACCAGCAGGCGGGCAGTACCCGGGTATTCGAAATCCACGGCGACCACCAGCACCTGCAGTGCCTGCAGTGCGGCACCCTGGTGGCGGCCACCGCGGAGCACTACCGGGCGGCGGCGATTCCGCTCTGCCCGCACTGCGCCGCGCCGCTCAAGCCGAACGTGGTGCTGTTCGGCGAACCGGTCCGCCAGTTGGCGGAGATCCACGCCTTCATCGCCGGCTGTGACCTGCTGCTCGTGGCCGGCACCTCGGCCCAGGTCTACCCGGCCGCGGCTCTGCCGGCCCTGGTCCGCGCGGGCGGCGGCCGCCTGTTCGAGTTCAACCGCGAACCGGCCCTGTCGGCCACGGAACACGGCCAGGTCGAGTACCTCTTCCAGGGCGATGTCGGCCGCACCCTGCCCCTGCTGCTCCGGGCCTGCGCCGCCGGCTGAACCGTCCCGCCCGCCTCAGTCCGCCCTCGGGGCGGTGTAGACAATGGTTGCCACCAGCCCGTCACCGCTGAATTCATAGCGGATGCTGTTGACCGGGTCCACGGCGGTGCGGCCGCTCCCGTCGGGGCGGAAGCGCGCCAGCACCCGGGCCGCGGGGTCGCCCACCCCCAGGCCGTTCACGTCCCGGAAGGCCGGGTCAGTGATGTGCACGGCCACCACCTTTTTCGCCTTCGTGTCCACGAGCACGCTCACCGTCCGGTAGCGGCAGACCAGCCGGTCGCCGCGGAAGATGCGCGACCCCGGCCGGCCGAGCACCCGCACCGTGTCCTCCAGGGTCGACACCCCGGCCACCAGCCCCCTGTACATCGGCCCCGGCGCCGCCCAAGCCGGCCATGCCAGCGCCAGCACCACCACCCCGACCAGCACGGCCCGCATCCCTCTTCCTGCTGCTGTCATCTTTTTTCCCCTGGTCCCCCTGTTACCCCGAAGCGGCCGCCGGCGTATCGCGGATAGGCCCCAGCGGCGGCCCCATCCGACCTAACCGCTGCGGCACAGTCCATTTGGCCCTGCGAATCCTGTTTAAATAATTTTCTTTCCGGCCGGCAATGCTATACTTATTCCAGTGGGCACCACTGCCCCGGACCACCCCGAGGAAGAGCCATGATCGACAGCACCGCCGCACCGACACCTCCGGACACCGCCCCCCTGCTCGAGCGGGTGCTCGCCTTCTCGCCCATCTGCTCCTACGGGGCAGGCGAACCGGTACTCACCCCGGCCACCGCCACCAACACCTTCTACTACCTGGTCAGCGGCTCGGTGGAGGTCGGCTACACCGACCCGCACGACACCCGCATCACCGTGGCCCTGATCGGCGCAGGCGAGTTTTTCGGCGAGATCGGCTACTTCGACGGCCAGTCGCGGGTCCGTGACATCCGCACCGCGGGCGAGGCCGGCATCGCCGTGTTCGACGAAACCGTGATGGCCCGCCTGCGCGCCGAACAGCCCGAGTTGTACATGGATTTTCTCCTCCTGCTCACCGGTAACATCTGCACCAAGTTCCGCCGCATCGCCGGAGAGCGCGAGCCCATCGCCGGCTACGCCCAGTCCCTGTCCACCCGCCACGCCGGCCGCTACAGCGAATCCCGGCCCCTGCCCGGGCCGCTGGTCCGCTCCAGCCAGTGGCACGAGGTGAGCAGCCGCATGGAGGGGTTCAAGTCGGCCTTGTTCGACCTCTCCCACCGGTTGCAGAAGGTCGAGGCCGAGGGCGGCAGCGACCCGGAGACCGAGGCCCGCTGCCACGCCGTGCTCGCCCAGCTGAACGGCTCGCTTTCCGAATTCGGCCGGCTGATGGCCGGCAGCGGCTACGAGGAGGTGATGTGGGGCTACGTGTTCAAGGAGATCTTCCCCTACTTCATGCGCAGCCGCTTTGCCGAGCGGGCCTATTTCAAGCCCAAGGGTTATGCCGGCGACTTTCTCATGATGGAACACATTTACGCCGGCGTCCCGCGGGGCGAGGGCCGCTTCGGGGAGATCGTCGACCAGTTCTGCCTGGAGCGGCCGGGCTCGCGCGCCATCCGCGGCCGGCGGGTGCTGCTCAAGAACGAACTGCTCCGCTTGAGCGGCGAACGCGCGGTCCGCGGCCGGACCACCCGGATCATGAACCTGGCCTGCGGGCCCAACCGGGAACTGTTCGATTTCCTCGCCGAGTGCGGCGACAGCGAGCGCATCGAGGCCCTGTGCGTGGACATCGACTCCGAGGCCCTGCGCCACACCAACCAGCACGTCAACATCTTCCCGCACCGGGCCGCCATCCGGCTGATGAGCGAGAACGTGATCAAGTGGGCGCTCGGCCGGGTGCGCCACCACATCGAGCCCCAGGACATCATCTACTCGTCCGGGCTGTGCGATTACCTCGACCCGCGCCTGTTCCGGGCGCTCATTTGCCGCTGCCACGAGCACCTCAAGCCCGGCGGTACCCTGCTGCTCGGCAACTTCACCCAGTACCCGGATTCGCTCTTCCTCGACAAGCTGCTGCGCTGGGAGTTGATCTACCGCACCGAGGCGGAACTGTGCGAGCTGTTCGCGCCCACCCCCTTCGGGGACAGCGTGCGGATCATCGCCGAGCCGGAGCGGGTCAACCTGTTCGCCGTGGCGACCAGGGAGTGACCGGGCCCGACCGTGCCGTTTTTTCGGGCGCCGGCTGATTTCGCCGACGAGATCCACCAGCTGTTCCTGCAGCGCACCCGGCTCTGCCTGTGGATGGGCACGGTCTTTTTCCTCCTGTTCGCGCTGCTCGACTTCCTCTGCTGCCGCCCCTGGTTCGGCCTGTTCCTCAGCTACCGGCTCGCTTTCGTCGCCGTGGTCCTCCTCTTCCTGCTGCGCCTGGGCCGGCCCGGGGGCGAACGGCTCGCCCCGGTGCTGATGGCCGCGGCCATGCTCCTCGGCACCCTGACCATCGCCCTCATGACCGTGGCCCTTGGCGGATTTGCCTCCGGCTACTACGCCGGCATCCTGCTGATGATCGCCGGCGGGGTGCCGGCCCTGCCGCTCACCGGCCAGCAGGCCCTGGTGCTCGGCAGCCTGATGTACCTGGTCTACCTGGGCACCGTGCTCCTCGGCACCCCGCCGCCGACCGGCGCCGACCTGGCCCACCTGGCCGGCAACAGCTTCTTCTTCGCGGTGATCGTGCTGGTCACCGCGGTGCAGCGGCGCGACGACCAGCGGACGCTCCTGGGCGAGCTGCGGGCCAAACGCAGCCTGCGGCAGATGCGCGACGAGCTGCGCGACTACCGGGACAACCTGGAGGCGCTGGTGGAGCGGCGGCTCGCCCAACTGGCCGAGGCCGACCTGCGTTTCCGCGACCTGTACCACGCCATCCACGACCTGGTGGTGCTGCTCGGCCCGGGCGGCGAGGTCCGCACCATCAACCACTACGGCGGCCGACTGCTCGGGCGCCTGCCGGCGACGGTCGAGGGGCGGCCCTTTGTGGATTTCATCGCCCCGGCAGATCGTGATTTCTTTGCCGGGATCCGCGAGCGGCTACGCGGCGAGGGCGCTGTCCAGGGCGTGCAGTTGCGCCTGCAGACCGGGCCGGAACGGCTGGTCGACGTCGAGCTGAGCGGCAGCCGCGTCGACCTGCCCGGCGGCGGCGACCACTGCCAGCTGACCCTGCGCGACATCACCGCCACCAAGGAGATGGAGCGGCAGACGCTGGCCTCGCGCCAGCTGATCGACTCCAGCCGCCAGGTGGCCATCCTCGGCCTCGCCCGGCTGGCCGAATGCCGGGACGGCGACACCGGCGCCCACCTGCTGCGCATCCGCGCCTACACCCGCATCCTCGCCGAGTTCCTGGCCGAACAGCCTGAGCATGCGGCCGAACTCACCCGCGACGACATCGAGGACCTCTGCCTGTGCTCGGTGCTGCACGACATCGGCAAGGTCGGCGTTCCCGACACCGTGCTGCTCAAGCCCGACCAACTGGACGAGGCCGAGCGGAACGCCATGCAGCGCCACTGCGACCTGGGCAGCCTGGCCCTGAGCGCGGCCGAGCGCGACGCCCACAGCCGCTCGTTTCTCCGTCGCGGCCAGGAGATCGCCCGCTACCACCACGAGCGCTGGGACGGCAACGGCTATCCCTGCGGCCTGGCCGGCGCCACCATTCCGCTGGCGGCGCGCATCGTCGCCCTGGCCGACGTGTACGACGCCCTCACCTCCAGCCGGCCCTACAAGCCCGCCTTCAGCCACGAACAGGCCCGCCGGATCATCGCCTCCGAAAGCGGCCGGCGCTTCGACCCGGCCGTGGTCAACGCCTTCCTCAGCCGGGAAGAGGCCTTTGTCGCCGCCCGCGCCGGCCACGCCTGAGACCGCGCCGCCATGCAGGTTCTCAACTCGTTCCAGCAGGAAACCCGGCAGCTCCTGCACCAGCGGATCCCCTCCATCCTGCTCGCCAACATGGCCCTGATGGCGCTCCTGGCCGTGTTCGACCTGGTGTTTCCGGTTGCGGCCCCGGCCGGAGTCCTGGCCTTACGGATGGCCGCGATCACCGTCTGCGGCCTGCTCCTGGTCCAGAACCGCCGGGACCGGCGGCAGCGGTGGACCTGGCCCGTCGCCTTGGCCGGCTATCTCTGCACCGGCTCGGTCCTGATCGTGCTGCTGGCGCGCACCGACACCATCGCCTCGCCCGCCTACGCGACCCTGATCGCGGTGATCACCATCTTCACCGCCATCGCTCCCTTGACCTCGGCCCAGGCCCTGAGCTGCGGTTTCGCCCTGGTCTGCGGCTACCTGGGGGCCATCGTCGGCCTCGATTTCCTCCCGCCCGCCGAGCTGATGACCCTGGCCGGCAACCTGTTCTTCCTCATCTGTTTCGTGTTCATCGCCGCCATCCAGTGCTGGGCGGACCACGGCGCCCGGGAGCGGGAATACCGCCTGCGCCTGGCGGAGAGCGCGGCGGCGGTGGAACTGGAGCGTCAGGCCGGCCGGCTCGAAGAGGAGGTCCGGCGGCGGACCGGTGAACAGCGCTCGAGCGAGCGGCGCTACCGACTGCTCTACGAGGCGATCACCGACGCCCTGGTGGTGGTCGACCGGGACGGCACCGTCCTCCAGGCCAACGACCGCTACCTGGCCCGGTTCGGCGTACCCGCGAACGCCCGCGCCTCGTTCTGCGACGCGGTGTTCCCGGCGGACCGGGGCCGGGTGGAAGCGGAACTGCTGGCCGTTCTCTTCCGGGGCGAATCGGTCAGCGGCCTGCGCCTCGACCTGCGGACCAGCGACGGCACCCCAGTTGCCGCCGAGATCAGCGGCGCCCTGCTCGAGCGGGACGGAGCCCCGGCCGCCCAGCTGCTCCTCCGCGACATCAGCCCGCGGCTCGAGTGCGAGGCCCGGCTGCTCGCCTCGCTCGACCGGCAGCGCACCACCGAGAGCGCGGCCATCCTGGCGCTCGCCAGGCTGTCCGAACAGCGCGACCTGACCCCGGGCCGGCACCTGGAGCGGATCCGGGAATACTGCCGCCTGATCGGTGAGCAGCTCGCCGGCCGCAGCGGGGGGAGTGCCCCATGCACCCCGTCCTTCCTCCATGCACTGCAGCAGGCCGCTCTCCTGCACGACATCGGCAAGGTGGGCATCAGCGACGCCATCCTCTTCAAGACCGGCCCCTTGACCGGCCTGGAGGAGGAGGTCCTGCGCAACCACACCCTGACCGGCGGGGACGTGCTCAAGGCCATGGCGGCCGAGGCCCGGGTCGGATCCTTCCTCAGCCTGGCAAAGAACATCGCCTACTTCCACCATGAACGCTGGGACGGCAGCGGCTATCCGTACGGGCTGCGCGGCGAGGCGATTCCGCTGGAGGCGCGCATCCTCCATCTGGCCGACGCCTACGAGGAAATGACCGTGGCCGCGATGAACGCGCCCCCCCTGGGCCACGACCAGGCCGTGGCGCGGATCGTCGCCGACCGTGGCCGCCGCTTCGACCCGGCGCTGGTCGAGGCCTTCCTGGCCGCGGCGGGGGAGTTCGACCGGGTGCGCGCGCGCCTGGCCGAGGATGTCTGAACCGCTTGCGCGGCCGGCCTTGCCGCGGAGGCGACCGCGGTCGCTTCGCTGTCAGCGGCGGCTGCACATTTCCCTTGCCGATCCCTGCCAAATGATCTAAAACCTTCCAAAATGAAGCGATTCAGGCAGCCGCGCCGGTCGCCGCCGGCCGGACGAGGCAATGATCCGAGACGCCACAGTGCGGTTTTTTAGAGGGAGGAATCAATGATGAAGACGAATGCGATGCGTGCTCCGCTGATCAAGGCCGGGGCAGTTCTTCTTGTTTTTGCCCTGCTGGCCTACCTGACCAGTGCTTCCCCGGACGGCGGCGTGCTCGACTCCCTCGGGCTGATCATCATCGGCGCGTTCCGGCTGGTGCAGTGGGCCATCGCCATGACCATCGGCGTGGCCGTGTGTATCGCCTTCCTCATCGGCGTCTTCCTGTTCGCCGTTTCCCTGTACGATCGCCAGGCCTCCTCGGTGCTCGCCGCCAAGACCCGGGAGGCGGTCAGCGAACTGCTCGCCCCGGTGTTCGCCCTGGTCGACTCCCTGCGCAAACAGCCCCGCCCGGCTCCCGCCGCCGCCATGCCGGTCCCGGCCCCGCAGCCGCTGGTGCAGCAGCCGGCCGCGCCGGCAGTGGACGCCGTCAAACTGCAGGACGAACTGCAGACCCTGATCGCCGGTGAGATCCGCAAAGTCGCCGACAACCAGCAGTCGCTCTCCGACCAGTTCGCTTCCCTGAACGCCAAGATCGATGTCATCGAGGAAAAGACCGCCGGCTTCGCCGCCGCCGACCAGGTCGCCGCCATTGCCGACCAGATCGCCGCCTCGGGCCAGCGCCTGGACGCTGTCCAGGCCTCGGTCACCGCCCTCGAGGGCCGGCTCGACCACACCGCCCGCAGCCTGCAGGATCTGACCCCGGACAAACTGCTGGGCGACCTGCCCGGCCGCCTGGAGAAGCTCGAACAGCAGGGCGAGACCCCCTCCTTTGATCCTCAGCCGCTCACCGAATCCATCCAGACCCTGCAGCACGAAGTCGAGGAACTCCGCAAAAAAGGCGCCGGCAAGCCCCAACCCGCCGGCGGGAAATCACGCAAGAAGGCCTGAACACCGGCGCTGACCGCGACTCCAACCGCACAAAAAATAGCCATCCTGTTCCGGCAGGATGGCTTTTTTTTTGTGCCCGTTTCTCCCGGGCGTCAGGTGGGCAGCAATTCCTTGAAATACTCGATGGACGGAAAATGGCAGGAGTAGGCCACCCGCTGGCGGCTGCTCGGTCGGGCGACGAAGAGCAGGTGGCCGATGCCGTAGCTGCGGGCGGCCAGCAGCACCTGCTCGCTGTCATCGATGAGCAGGGTCCGCTCCCTGGTGAACCCGAGCAGCTGTTCGAGTCGCCCCCAAAAAGGCGGTTCTTCCTTGGCCAGGCCCAGCTCGTCGGCGCAGACGATGCGGTCGAACCAGGCGCCGATGGAGGTTTTTTCCAGCTTGATCGCCAGGGAGCAGGGGTGGGCGTTGGTGACCAGGTAGAGTTTTTTGCGCAGCTTGAGGCAGTACTCGAGGAACTCGACCACGTAGGGATGCACCCCGATGAGGTGGTTGATGCGCAGCTTGAGTTCCTGCAGGTCCAGCCCCAACTCCCGTGACCAGTAGTTCAGGTCCGACCAGTCGAGCGTGTCCCGGACCGCGTGGTAGCGGGCGCGCAGTTGCGCCCGCGCCTCCTCCACCGGGATGTCGCGCAGCAGGCTGTAGTGCTCGGGCACGTACTGCTCCCAGAAATAATCGTCGAAATGCTTGTCCAACAGGGTGCCGTCCATGTCGAGCAGCACGGTATCGATGGTCTCCCAGGGGAGTTGCGGGCGCTCTTTGGCGCAACTGATATCAGGACTGTTCATGGCGTTTCTCCTTGCAGGGTGCGCAGAACACAATGAATGCGGGCGAACAGGTCGTCGGTCGCCGCCAGGGGGACGATGAGCCGCTGATCCGGGGTCAGGCGGGCAGGCGGGGCGGCCTGCTTCCGCGTCGGTTTTTCCTGGACCAGGGCCAGCAGGCGCTGCGGGTCCACCGGGGTTCGGTCGACGAAGGAGAAGACCAGGCTGCCCGGGGCCTGTTCGAGCTTGGTGATGCCGAGCGCGCGCAGCTCCTGCTTGAGACCGATGAGGGCGAACAGGGCCTGCGCCTCGGGGGGCAGGAGGCCGTAACGGTCGACCAGTTCGTCCTCGAGGTCGGCCAGGTCCGCGGCGCTGCCGGTGCCGGCAGCGGCCAGGCGGCGGTAGGCGTGGTAGCGCAGGCTGGTGTCCGGGATGTAGCTGTCCGGCAGGAAGGCGGCCACCTGCAGCTTGATTTCCGGGTCGAGGTCGGCAAGCCCGTCCTTAAGCCCGCCGGCCGCGGCCTTGCTTTTCAGGTCGGCCACGGTGGACTGGAGCAGCTCCAGGTAGAGGTCGTAGCCCACCGCGGCGATGTGCCCGGACTGGGACACGCCCAGCAGGTTGCCGCCGCCGCGGATCTGCAGGTCGTTCATGGCCAGCTTGAAGCCGCCGCCCAGTTCGGAGCAGTCCATCAGGGCGCGCAGCCGCTGCTGGGCGTCTGCGGTCAGGTGGTCGAGACTGGGCACCAGCAGGTAGGCGTAGGCCTGGCGGGAGGAGCGTCCCACCCGGCCGCGCAGCTGGTAGATGTCGGCCAGGCCGAGGTTGTCGGCGCGGTTGATGATGATGGTGTTGGCATTGGCGATGTCCAGGCCGGACTCGATGATGGTGGTGCAGACGAGGATGTCGATCTCGTGGTTGATGAAGCGCACCATGATGTCCTCGAGCTGCGGCCCGGGCATCTGCCCATGGGCCACGCCGATGCGCGCCTGGGGAGCGAGGGTGCCGATGGTCTCGGCCACCCGGTGAATGGACTGCACCCGGTTGTGCACGAAGAACAGCTGGCCGCCGCGCTCCATCTCCCGCTGGATGGCCTCGCGGATGACCAGCTGGTCGAAACGGGCCAGGAAGGTCTTGACCGAGCGGCGCTGGTGCGGCGGGGTGGAGATCACCGACAGGTCGCGGATGCCCAAGAGCGACATCTGCAGGGTCCGCGGGATGGGCGTGGCCGTGAGGGTGAGCACGTCCACCGTGGCCTTGAGCTTTTTGATCTTTTCCTTGTGCGCCACCCCGAAGCGGTGCTCCTCGTCGACGATGAGCAGCCCCAACCGGTTGAAGCGGATGTCCTTGGAGAGCAGCCGGTGCGTGCCCACCACCAGGTCGATGGTGCCGCTCGCCAGCCCGGCCACGATCTCCCGCTGCTCCCTGGCGGTGCGGAACCGGTTGAGGCAGGCGATCTCCACCGGGAATCCGGCGAACCGCTCTCGGAAGGTGGCCGCGTGCTGCTCGGCGAGCACCGTGGTGGGCACGAGCACGGCCACCTGCCAGCCGTCCTCGATCACCTTGAAGGCGCCCCGGGCCGCCACCTCGGTCTTGCCGTAGCCCACGTCGCCGCAGACCAGCCGGTCCATGGGCTGCTCCCGGGTCAGGTCGTCGAGCACCTCGTCGATGGCCTTGGCCTGGCCGCTGGTCTCGTCGTAGGGAAAGGACTCCTCCAGTTCGCGGTACAGGTCGCCGGCCGGCGAGAAGCGGTGCCCCTGGCGCAGGGCTCGCTGCGCGTAGATGTCGAGCAGTTCCTGGGCGATCTTCCAGACCGCGTCGGTGACCTTTTTCTTGGCAGTCTGCCAGCGCTGCGAGCCGAGGCTGTCGAGCCTGGGCTCCTGGTCGGTGAGCCCCTGGTAGCGGCTCACCCAATGGAGCCGGTCCATGGGCACGTAGAGCTTGTCCCCGCCGCGGAACTCGATCTGCATGAAGTCGCCGTGCTGGCCGGAGAACTCCATGTTGACCAACCCCTGGAATACGCCGATGCCGTGGTCGCGGTGCACGACCACGTCGCCGGTGGCCAACTGGTCGATGGCCACCGGCTGACCCTCCGGCCGGACGCCCCGGCCGCGGCGGCGGGCCTGCAGCCGCTTGTCGCCGAACAGTTCGGCCGCGGAGAGGAGGTGCAGCCGCTCGTCGACGAGGTCAAAGCCCCGGGACAGCGGCTGCGGGTAGCAGTGGACCACCCCCGGCCCGCTGGCGCGCTCCGCCGCAAAGGGCGTTTCCAGGAGGGTGCTCTGCAGCTGGTAGTGCGCGAGCATCTCGCGCAGGTGGTCCGCCTGACGGACGGAGCGGCAGGCGAGCACGATGGTGCCCCGTTCCTCCTGCCAGGTGCGGATGCGGTCCGCAAGCGGCGCCAGCAGCCCACGCTTTTTCCGCTGCAGGTCGATCTCCTGGGCGAGCAGGCTGTGGTCACCGGTGGGCACGGTGTACACCGGGAGGCTGCCGTCCGGGTCGGGCAGGTGCGGCAGCCGGGCCACGAGCCGGGACCCGATCGCCTGCTCGCACTCCTCCACGCCGAGGAAGAGGTCGTCCGGCGGCAGGGCCGGCACAGAACGGCCGACGGCTTCGGCGTGATTGGCCGCGATGCGCTCGCGCACCAGCTGCATCCGCTGCTCCACCCGGTGCGGTTCGGCAATGACCAGCCCGGTCCGGGGCGGCAGGTAGTCGAACAGGGAAGACAGTCCCGCCCGTCCGCCGTAGAGCAGCGGCAGCAGGAACTCCATGCCGGGAAAACGCTGGCCGCCGGCGAACTGCTCGCGCAGGGCCAGGGCCTCGCGCCCGGGCCAGTGATGGACCTCGGCGGCCGCATCCACGGCGGCGCACAGGGCCGCCCGCCCGTCCGCCGGGGGAAAGAGCAACTCCGAGGCCGGCAGCAGCACCGCCTCGGTCAGCTGCTGACGCGAGCGCTGGCTGAGCGGGTCGAACAGGCGGATCGATTCGACCAGGTCGCCGAAGAAATCGAGCCGCAGGGGTCCGGCCAGTTCCTCGTCGAGCACCGGCGGGTAGACGTCGATGATGCCGCCGCGCAGGGCCAGGTCGCCCTCCTGGCGGACCATCTCGACGATCTGGTAGCCGCTGGCCACGAGCGAGGCGATCAGGGCGTCGCGATCGGTTTCCTCCCCGGCGAGCACCAGTTCGCAGCGGCGGTCGAGTTCGACGGCCGGCAGCACCCGGCGCAGCACCGCCTCGGCCGAGGTGAGGACGATGGCGGGCGCCTGGTTGTCGTGCAGGCGATGCAGG
>JAGODN010000351.1 GCA_017998195.1 Desulfobulbus sp.
GTGGAGGCCGGCGTTCGCACCATCTCCGACCTGCTCAAGGATGAGGCGAAGAAGAAGCTCAGGCAGACCATCACCGGCATCGATGCCGGCGCGGGCGTCATGGTCACCACGGAAAGCGAGGTGATGCCCACCTACGGCCTGACCGACGCCGGCTACACCCTCCTGCCCTCCTCGGGCCCGGCCATGATGGCCGCGCTCAAGCAGGCCATCGCCAGGAAGGAGTGGATCGTGGTCACCGGCTGGAAGCCGCACTCCATGTTCGGCTACTGGGACCTGGCCTTCCTCGAGCAGGACAAGGACAAGGTCTGGGGCGTGGGCAACATCCACATCACGGGCCGCAAGACCCTGCGCGAGGACAAGCCCGAGCTGGCGAAGTTCCTTGAGAAGATGCAGCTGACCAACAGCGAGCTGGGCTCGCTCATGGTGGCCATCAATGAATCGAAAAAGGACACCCTGGACGCGGCCCGCGACTGGATGAACGAAAACGAGACGGTGGTCGCCCGCTGGCTGCCGTAACACCTCGTCCGGCAGACCCTGTTCCGCAAGGGTTGCAGCAAAAAACCCGTCATGCCCGGCATGACGGGTTTTTTTTATGGGCAGGCCGCCTTGTTCCCTGAAAGGCTGATCTCCGCTGTCGCCAACTCACCGATCCTCCGTGTAAAAATCGCCCATGACTAATAAAAATATCCAAAAAATATACTCTTTTCCTGCATTGTTGAGCGCCCTGCGCCGCGCTTGAATACGTCCGGTCAGGGCTCGGCCCGGGCCGTGCCGCTGGCGACAGGCCCCATGGTCGGGCCAGGTCCGGCCGGCCACTCACCCATATCCTGGAAGGAGGGAGTATGAGCGCATCGATATTAGCCGCCGCGGCCCGCACCGGGCCGGCCATCCTGCTCGCGGTCGGGTTGCTGATCGGCCTCGGGGCCGCACCGGTACCCGCCTTCGCTCGAGACTGCACCACCGAAGCGGACACCGGCCGAAAGATGCAGTGCCGGGCGGAAAACCTCAACGAGGCGGTGGACGGGCTGGTCACCACCGTGGTCGATGACCAGGGCGGTCATTTCAGTACCAGCCAGAAGACCCAGTTGAAGAACGTCAAGACCCGGGCAAAGAACGAAACCGGGCGGCTCGAGTCGGAAGACTTCAAAAGCATCGCCAAGAAACGCAAGGAAGAGTGCCCGGTGCAGGAGATCCTCGGCGACCCGGCCTCGCCTGCCGCGGACCTGAACAGCAACGGCGAATGCGATGGCACCGAGCTCTGCCTCGGCAACGAGGACGGCATCTGCAACGGCAAGGAAATGGCTGACGGCGGCTGCGCCGAGGTCATCAAGGACGGCATCGGTGATGACGACGGCATCTGCGAGGACAAGGGGCAGTTCAAGGAGGCCTGTGTGCGGCGGTGCGAGACCGACGCCATCATGGCCGAGGGATCCGAGACGAATGTGGATGACAAACGGGCAGAGGAAATGGAAGCGGCCCTGACCAGCGCCACCGGCCTGGTGGAGGACGCCGACACCAAGGTCAAGGCCTTCCTGGCCGTGCGCAGCGGCGAGGTCATGCTCGCGGCCGCCTGTGACCCGGTCGCCATGGCCCCCTGCGCGTACCTCAAGTGCCTGCTTGCCGAGAACCGGACCACGGCCGCGGACACCATCGACGACCTGGTGTTCAGCGCGGTTGTCCTCCAGGGCATTGCCGACGCCTTCCGCGACCTGAGCGACACCACCATCCCCATCCCCTTCACCGGCGGCTCCATGGACGCCCGCGGCGCGGCCATTCCCCTGGGATTGGCGGCCAACGCGGTGAACACCATCGCCTCCCTGGTCGAGGCCATCGACGATTCGGAGACCGCGGCCCGGATGGACGCCACCGCCCGCTGCGCCATGGACAACGGTGACCAGCTCACGGTCATCGACGAACTCGCCACGACCGCGAACCTCCTGCTGCGCACCCCCCAGGGTCAGCGGGATGGTTTCCCGGTCAAAAAGCCCAAGCCGCGGCCCGGAGACATCCGCAGCCAGTGAACCTCTGCCGGAGACTGCCATGAACGCACCAGCCATGAAGAGATTGTCCGCCGGTCTGCGCCTGCTCGTGCTGCTGGCCGCGGCCTGCCTGACCCTGATCCTGCCCGCTGTCGCCGCCGACAGTGTGAACGCGCCCGCCGGCGACACCGGTGAGCGGATCAAGGGCAAGACGGAACAAATGAACGACTCGTTTTCCGCCCTGGTCGACACCATCGCCGCCGACGACAGCGACACCTTTTCGCCCGCGCAGAAGAAGCACCTGCAGGGGTTGCGCGACCAGGTCAAAAACGAAACGGCCCGCACCCCGCCGCAGGAGTTCAAGCACCAGAGCCGCAACCGGCGGGTGGACTGCGCCATCCGCGAGCGGCTGGGCGATGTCGACGACAAGGGGAAACCCCTCGGCAACGAGGACGGCCTGTGCGACGGCGTGGAAATGGCCGCCGGCGGCTGCGCCGAGGTGCTCGACGACGGCATCGGCGACGATGACGGCATCTGCGAGAGCAAGGGCAAATTCGACGAGGCCTGCGTGGAAGACTGCGACGTGGACCTGACCATGGCCGCAGGCAAGGAAGACAACGTCCACCCGGGGAAAAGGGCGGACCTGGAGCAGTCGCTGGACGACATGACCGGGGTGCTCGACGAGGCCAACGGCCGGCTCAAGACCCACCTGGCCGCCAGCAAAAAAGTGATGGCCATGGCCGCGGCCTGTGACCAGTCCACCATGGGCGCCTGCGACTACCTGCAGTGCATCATGGCCGATGCGCGGCCCAACAGCGCCGACGTGATCGAAGGGCTGATCGGCGGGGCGGCCGGGGCCAAGACCATCGCCGACGGCTGCCGGGACATGGCCAACTGGGACCTGTTCACCACCCGCAGCTGGATCTGCATCGTGCCCGGGCTCATCGCCAATGGCCTGGAGGCGGCCGCGGTCTTCATGGAGACCCATGACGACGCCCGCTCATCGGCCCGGCTGGATGCCACCGCCGCCTGCGTGAGCGAATCCGGCGACCAGCTGCAGACCATCCCCACCCCGCGTGAAGGGGTGGTCAATCTGCTCCGCCCACCGCCCGGCCCG
>JAGODN010000352.1 GCA_017998195.1 Desulfobulbus sp.
GATCTGCATGACGCAGCCCGGACAGTCCATGGCCACCACCGGCGCACCGGTGTCCTTGATGTTCTTCAGCTTGCGCTGGAGAATCGGCGCCGACACCTCGGGCAGCTTGAGCGAGTAGGAACCGCCCATGCCGCAGCAGATATCGCACTCGAACATCTCGGTGAGTTCGTAGCCCGCCTTGGCAAGCAGTTCACGCGGCGGCTGTTCGGCGTGCATGGTCCGCTTCAGGTGGCACGAGTCGTGGTAGGTGATCTTGCCCAAGCTCTCGCCTTCCTTGAGCGTCAGCCGTCCCTCGTCCACCAACTTCTTCACCAGGGTGGAGAAGTCGATCACCTTGGCCGACAGTTCGCGGGCCCTGGCCATGTTCTTGGACTGGCCGAGCGACTGGAAGGTGGCGATGAACTCGTGGTCGAGCGCCACCGTGCAGGTCGGACAGGCCGAGACCACGTAGTCCGCCCGCTCGGCGAGCAGGGCCTCGATGTTGTCGGCCGCGTTCCTGGCCGCCACCTCGTAGGCGCCGCTGTAGCGCGCCGGGGCGCCGCAGCAGGTCTGGTCATCCGGGAAGACCACCTCGACCCCGCCCTTGTTGAGGATCCTGACCAGGGCCTCGCCCATCTCCGGGTAGGCGAAGTCGATCAGGCAGCCGGCGTAGAACACGGCCCGTTCCTTGAGCCCGGCGGGCTGTTTGATCTTCCTGATGGTGTCGCGCAGTGGCTTGGCGGCGATGGCCGGCAGGCTGCGGCCGTCGGTGAGATCGGCCAGGAAGAGCGGCAGGTGGCGGATGAACTTGGAGCCCTTGGAGAACGGCTTGCCCGCCACCGAGGCGGCACGCAGCATGGTGTGGAACAGCCGCCGGTTGTTGACCACCGCGTAGATGGACTTGTGCAGCATGGGCAGCCCCTGGTCCTTGACCAGCCGGCGGCGGATCTCGAGGATCAGGCCGGGGATGTCGATCTTGGACGGGCACACGTCCTTGCAGGCGCCGCACTGGATGCACAGCCCCTGGATCTCCTCGGAACTCTTCAGGTTGTCGTGCCAGGCGGTGAGGATGGTGCCGATGCCGCCGGTGTACACCTTGCCGAACACGTGCCCGCCGACCAGCCGGAAGATCGGGCAGATGTTCAGGCAGGAGGCGCAGCGGATGCACTGCAGGGCCTCCTTGAACATCGGGTCGGCCGCCATCTCGGTGCGCTTGTTGTCCATGAGGACGATGTGCAGCTCTTTTTTGCTGCCGTCCGTGTTCGGGGTCTGGCCGGTGATGATGGTCACGTAGCTGGTGAGCATCTGGGCCGTGGCCGAGCGCGGCAGGGCCTTGAGGATGGGGGCGATGTCGGCGAAGCTGGCCACCAGCTTCTCGATGCCGACGATGGCCACATGCACCCTGGGCAGGGTGGTCACCAGGCGGGCGTTGCCCTCGTTGGTGACGGTGAGGATGGACCCGGTCTCGGCCACGGCGATGTTGGCGCCGGAGATGCCCATGTCCGCCTCCAGGAACTTCCCGCGCAACTGCTCGCGGGCCACCTTGACCAGCCGCGGGATGTCGGTGGTCAGGCGCTCGTCCACCTCCTTGGAGAACAGGTCGGAGACCTCCTCCTTGGTCATGTGGATGGCGGGCATGACCATGTGCGAGGGGGTCTGGCCGGCCAGCTGGATGATCCACTCGCCCAGGTCGGTTTCCTTCACCTGGAGCCCGGCCTTCTCGAGGAAGCTGTTGAGATGGATCTCCTCGCTGGCCATGGACTTGGACTTGACCACCGTGCGGACGTTGTTGTCGCGGGCCACCTGGAGGATGTACTCGCGCACCCTGGCCGGGTCGTTGGAACGGAACACCTTGGCGCCGTGCGCCTCGGCGTTCTTCTGGAACAGGTCGGAGAGTTCCTGGAGATGGTCGGCGGCATAGGCCTTGCGCTCGGCGATGCGGCCGCGCAGCTCCTCGAAGTCGATACCCTCGTAGATCTTGGCCCGGTTGGCCCGCCATGCCTCGGAAAACTTGCCGAGCGCGCCGGTGAGATTGGCGTTGTGCAGGGCACGGTCGATCGATTGCTTGAATTCCTGCTCCATCAGTTGGTCCTCCCCAGTTCGTCGACAAAGATGATGATCAGTCGGACCGGACCGTGCACACCGATGGTGAGCACGCGTTCGATGTCCGCGGTGCGGCTCGGGCCGGTGATCATGGACAGGTAGCCCATGCGGTTCGGATCGGCATCGGCCAGCCAGGTGGGCATGTCGGGCCGCAGGCCGTCGGTGGCGATCAGGGCCACGTGGATGGTCGGCAGGGTCGACACCAGCCGCTGGTCCACGGCAGTGGCGTCCTGCACGAGCGTGCCGGTGTCGGCCAGGGCCCAGTCCATCTGGCTGAGGCCCACATGGGCGTCCGCGGCCAGCTCCCGGGTCGCCTCAAGCTTCACGCCGGGGATCGCCTCCAGCCGCTGCCGGTCGATGGTGTCGAGAAAGGGGCACCTGGCCCACACCGCATACTTTTTCGGTTCGTCGGCCACGCCTTCCTCGACGAGGAACCCGACGATCCAGTCGAGGGCCTCGGCCCTGGTCGGAAATCGATGGACCTCGGCGCTGACGATTTCGGCCTTTGTCTTGAATTGCTCGAACATCCCACCCTCCCCATGTGCTGTGCGGCCCGGCGAGCCTTGGCGGCGACCGAAGCGGCGATTCGCGGTAGCGCCCGGCGGGCGCCCTGGACAACTTGTTAGCAGGTTAAACCAAATTACGCGGCCACTATATTTAAACCTATACTCCCTTGTCAACATACTTTTTAGAAATGGAACGAAAAACCTTGTTGACAAATTTCCCGGTTTGAAATAATTGGTCATACAAATCGAGCGGCGACCGACAGGCAACCCGTGGACCTGTGTTCCTGCCGTGGATTTCCTTTTTTGGCTGCATCGGCCCCCGGCCGTTGTCCCCATCCCCATCACCAAAGGAGAAAACGTTATGCCCTGGATGCCACCTCACCACACCGGCAACCCGGCCCGGTCGGCCCGCCCCGGCGCAGCCACCCCGAACCGCCCCGCCCGCACCCTCACCCCCGTGTCCCGAAAGGAGGACTGACCATGTCGCTCGCCCTGCTC
>JAGODN010000353.1 GCA_017998195.1 Desulfobulbus sp.
CGAACAGCTCAGCTTCTATCCCATGGTGCGCGGACCGCGCCTGGCCCGGCTGGCCCGGGTGGTGGCCGTGGACGCGGCCCACCCGCTCTACGGCCGGCTGGCGTATGCAGGCGACGCCGTGCACGACCAGGTGATCGCCACCCTGCAGCGCGAACGAACGGTGCTGCTCACCCGCGAGGCGGCCCGCGCGCTCGCGGTCGAGGCGGGCGAGACCCTGACCATCGGCCGGGCCGACTACCGGGTCGCCTTTTTTCTCGAGCGTGACCCGGCCGCCGAATTCTCGGCCATCGATCTCGCGCCCAAGCTCTTCCTCGGCCTGCCACAGGTGCGGGAATCCGGCCTGATTCGTTTCGGCAGCCGGGTGAGCTACCAGACCCTCATCCGCCTGCCGGTGGACACGGACGCGGCCGCGGTCGCCGCCCGCCTGGAGAAAGCCCTGGCCGCGGCGGCCGGCGGCGAGACCCCGGTGCGGGTGGCCACCACCGCCGAGGTCAACCGCCGGCTGGGCCAGGTGGTGGGCTTCTTTGCCGAATTCCTCGGCCTCGCCTCCATGGTCTCGCTGTTCCTCGCCGGCCTGGCCGCGGGCCACCTGTTCCAGGAGCAGCTGCGCGCCCGCCGCCGGGAAACCGCCATCCTGCTCAGCCTGGGCGCCCGTCGTGCCGCCGCCCTCGGCCTGCACACCGGCGTGCTCGCCGTGCTCGGCCTGGCCGCGGCCCTGCTCGCCATCCTGTTCGCCCGGCTGCTGCTGCCGTTCTTCGCCTTCCTGTTCCGCGGCCTGCTCCCCGCCGGCCTGCACCTGGGCATCGGCCCCATGGACGCGGCCCTGGTGGTGGTCGTGGGCGTGAGCGGCAGTTTCCTGTTCTGCCTGCCGGTGAGCCTGCGCCTGGCCGCGGTGCAGCCCCTGCACCTGCTCCAGCAGACGGCCGAGGCCCCGCCCGCGCAGACCGCTGCCCTGCGCCTGCTGCCGCTCCTCGGCCTGCTGCCCGCGCTCGGGCTGCTCTTCCTGCTGGCCAGTCGGCTGGGCGGCTCCCTGTTCTCGGGCGCCGTGTTCACCGGCGGGCTGGTGGTGCTGCTTGGCACGCTCTTTCTCTTCGCCCGGCTGCTGCTCGCCGGCTGCCGCCTGCTCGCCGTTCGGGTGGGCCTGACCCTGCGCATCGTCCTGCGCAACCTCTACCGCAACCGGCTGGCCGCGGCCTCCCTGTTCACTGCGCTCGCCGCCGCGCTGCTGCTGGTCGCCCTCATCCCCCAGGCCGAGCGAGGCCTGCAGGCCGAGGTCAGCCGGCCGGAGGGCATGGAACTGCCCGACCTTTTCCTGGTGGACATCCAGCCGGAGCAGCAGCAGCCGCTCGCCGACTTCTTTGCGGGCGGCGGTCCCCGCCTGTCCGACCCGGCGCCCATGGTGCGCGGCCGGATCGTGCGGATCAACGGGGTGCCGTTCGCCGACTGGCGGCAGCAGCACGTGGACAGCGAGGAGCGTGTCTTCCGGCGCACCGATTTCAACTTCTCCAGCCGCGCACAGCTGGATGCGAGCGAGACCGTGGTGCGCGGCCGGCCGCTGAGCAGCGAGCCGTGGACCGGCGAGGGGGTGTTCGAGATCTCCATGGAGCAGCAGTTCAGCCGGCGGCTGGGGGTGGCCATCGGCGACCGGATGGTCTTCGACATCCAGGGGATCGAACTGGAGGGGGAGGTGGTCAACCTGCGCAGGGTGCGCTGGAACAGCTTCCAGCCCAACTTCTTCCTGCTTTTTCAGCGGGGGGTGCTTGACGAGGCGCCGCGCACCTACCTGGCCTCGGTGAGCCGGGTGAAGGCGGCCGACAAGGTGGAACTGACGCGGCGCTTGTCCGCCGCCTTCCCCAACCTGTCGGTGATCGATGTCAGCCAGGTGGTCGAACAGCTGGGGGCGATCGCCGGCCGGCTGGCGGGCGCGCTCCGCTTCATGGCCGGGCTGGCCATGGTCACCGGCCTGGTGGCGGTGTTCGCCATTGCCCGCCAGGAGGCCCTGCGCCGTGAGCGCGAGCTCAACCTGCTGCGCGTGCTCGGCGCCTCGGTCGGCCGGGTGCGGCTGCTCACCATGCTCGAGTTCGGCCTGGTCGGTGCGGCGGCCGGGCTGAGTGCGGTGCTGCTCAGTTACGCCGCCTCCTATGCGGTCGCCTGGCTGCTGTTCGACCGACTGTGGCGCTTCGATTGGCCCGCCGCCCTGCTGCTCTGTGCCGGCGCCACCCTGGTCTGCGCCGGCACCGCCCTGTTCGCCGCCGATTCGGTGCTCCGCCGCCGGCCGGTGGCCCTGCTCGGCTGAGGTTCAGCCCGCCTTCTTCTCCGCCACCCTGACCACCGCCGCCGGCGCGAACAGCGCCCGGCACCAGCGCCAGCCCTCCACCAGCCGGGCCCGGACCGAGGTTTCCCCGGCGGCCCGCAGACCAAGTCGCCCGGCCACCAGGACGAGGTGGGCGGCTGCGGCCGGCAGCAGGCGGAACAACTGCACCCGCGTTGTGCCGCTCTCCTGCCAGCACACCACCGGCGAGAGAAAGCCGCGCCCGAGCGTACAGGCGGCCGGGTCGATGGCGGTGTGCAGGGTCCGCTGGCGGCCCACCATGAGCGGTCGCCAGAAGAAGGCCAGGGCCCCTTCCCGCACCTCCAGGCGGCCATAGGTGAGCGGCGGCAGGCTGCCCAGCCGGCAGCTGGTGAAGCAGCGGAGCGGGCGGTCGGCCGCGGGCGCGGGTGTCGGCCTGCGCAGGAGCCGGTGGCGGACCAGGTCCCGGCTGACCAGGGTGCCGAACACCACCAGCCGCAGGGCCCGCGGCAGGAGCCACACCGCCAGCACGACCAGGACCAGGGCGAGCAGCTGGCCGGGCAGGGTGCCCGCCAGGCCGAGCAGCAGCACGGCGACAGCCGTCTTGGCCACGACGAGCAGGGAGTCGAGCAGGGAGGAGGGGGAGAGCAGGATGAGCACGTTGCCGGCCTGGGCCAGCACCCAGACCGCAGCGTAGAGAACCAGGGCGGTGCACCCGGCGACGAGGGTGGCAAGCGCTCCCGGTGCGGCTGCGGCCGCAGGCGCACCGGCCCAGGCCGCGGGCACGAGGC
>JAGODN010000354.1 GCA_017998195.1 Desulfobulbus sp.
CGCGGATCTTCGCCCGGATGACCGACGAGGGGCTTATTCGGGTGGAGGGCAGGACCATTCATCTGCTCGACCAGGCGGCCCTGCGCGAGCGTTAGATGCCTGCTTGCGGGACTGGCGGTGCGGGGATGAAGCGCTGATCCGCGGGAAGGGGAAGCGGAGGGAGAGGCGGGGAAGGGGAGAAATCCGGTGGGCCGTTCAGGCCGGCCACGTCGCCTGCCGTCCCCGGAGCCTCGGCCCCGGGGACGGCGGGTCGAATCAGGCGGTCTGCGCCTGCTGCTTGGCGGCGTAGGCCGAGGCCGCGCACTCGTTTTTGCCGAGATCGAGTTCCTCCTGGCGCTCCTCGTTCACCTGCTCGAGGTTGGCGTTGACCAGGCGGATGGTGGCGTACTCCTCGGGCTGGGTGCGCATGTTGGCCTTGATGAACCCGTAGAAGTCGGCGGGGTTGTCGATGTCGTAGATCTCCCGGTTGCGTGCCAGCACCTCGCCCAGCGGCAGGGTGAACACCAGGTCCTCGTTGGCCTCGGCCCAGTCGATGTAGTGGCCGGGCAGCACCCGGATGGCGTGGTCGAGCGCCTTGATTTTACCGATGGAGGCAAACAGCACCTTGGCCCAGGCCTCGGCCTTGCCGCCCAGGTCGGGCCGGCCCACCGAGTTGATGAACACCATGTCTCCGGAGATGAGGAACCGTTCGTCAACGATGAACGAGGTCGAGCCCGGGGTGTGGCCCGGGGTGAACAGTACCCGCACCGCCGGCCCACCCTGGCTGAAGCTCAGGGTCTCGCCGTCGGTGAGCGGGGTGTAGGGGTTCTTCGAGGTTTTGAAGTCGCTGTCGTTGGCGTGGAACACTGCCCCGGTCCGATTGGCCAAATCACGGCTGCCGGCGATGTAGTCGGCCTGCAGGTGGGTCTCGAAGGTGCGGGTGATGGTGCAGCCGCGCTCGGCGGCGAAGTCGATGTAGAAATCGAGGTTGCGCGAGGGGTCGAACACCATCATCTCCCGGCCGCTCACCAGGCCGTAGCTGCACGAGGCCTTGCCCGGGCGGATGAACTGGAAGAGTTCGTAGTCCGCGCCGGCGGCCACCTGTCTGGCCACCAGCAGGTTGCCCCAGGTCTTGATGCCGCCGGTCAGGTAGCCCACGTCCGCGTAGCCGTGCCGCTCGAGGATCTCGGCCACGTATTTGGCCGATCCCTCCTTGGCGCAGACGATGCGGATCGGCCGGTTCTTCGGCACCCGCGCCACCGATTCCTCCTCCAGTTCCATGAAATCGTAGTAGCTGACGTTGTGCATCTCGAACGGGTAGGGCGCCTCGATGTGGAAGCGGCCGAAATCCTTGTCGTTGCGGACGTCCACCACCACGATGTCGTCACGGTTGACCAGCCACTGGAACAGGTCGTTCGCCTCGTAGGTGAAAAGGGCCATACTCTTCTCCTTGCTGTTGGGAAAGGATTCGGCGCCGGGCGGGTCGCCGGCGGATAGTGAACAGACAAATCTGAGAAATAGTATTAACACATCGGCCGGCTGTCCACTCAATTACGCCTCGGGCGACTGAAATTGTCGCCCGCCGGAGAGGACGCGCGGGTACCACAACGGTCGCCTGCAGGGGCTGGCGACCTTCAGTCCTCCGCGCCGTAGCCGCCGCCGCCCGGGGTCTCGATGACGATCTGGTCGCCCGCCTGGACCTGCACCTCGTCGTCGCCGCGCAGCCCGATCTCCCGGCCGTCGGCGCGGAGGAGCCGGTTGCGGCCGCGGGCGCCAGGGCCGCCGCCGGCCAGGCCGTAGGGTTCGGTCACCCGGTGGGAGCTGATCAGGGTGGCGGTCATGGGTTCGAGGAAACGCAGCCGCCGCACCACCCCGGCCCCGCCCGGGAAGCGGCCGCGGCCGCCCGAGCCGCGGCGGATGGCGAACTCCTCCAGCCGCACCGGGAAGCGCTGTTCCAGCACCTCCGGGTCGGTCATGCGGGTGTTGGTCATGTGGCTGTGGACCGCGTCCGTGCCCGGGTGGTCCGGGCCGGCGCCGGTGCCGCCGCAGATGGTCTCGTAGTTCTGGTGGCGGGCGTTGCCGTAGAGGAAGTTGTTCATCGTCCCCTGGGAGCTGGCGAGCAGGCCGAGCGCGCCGTAGAGGCAGTCGGTGATCGCCTGCGAGACCTCGGTGTTGCCGGCCACCACCGCCGCCGGGTAGCGCGGGTTGAGCAGGGTGCCCTCGGGGATGATCAGCTCCAGCGGCGCGAGGCAGCCCTCGTTGAGCGGGATGTCCGTGTCCACCAGGGTGCGGAACACGTACAGTACCGCGGCCCGGCACACGGCCCGGGGGGCGTTGCGGTTGCCCGGGTGCTGGGCCGAGGTGCCGGTGAAGTCGATCACCGCCCGTCGCGCGGCGTGATCCACGCTGATGCGCGCGCGGATGCGGCCGCCATCGTCCAGCGGGTAGTCGAAGGCGCCGTCCTTCAGGCGGTCGAGCACGCGCCGCACCGACTGCTCGGCGTTGTCCTGGACGTGGCCCATGTAGGCCTGCACCGTGGCCAGGCCGAAATGGTCGACCATGCGCGCCAGTTCGTGCCGGCCGGTCTCGTTGGCCGCCACCTGGGCGGCCAGGTCCGCCAGGTTCTGCTCCACCCGGCGGCAGGGCCAGGGCCCGGAGTTGAGCAGCGCCCGGGTCTCGGCCTCGCGCAGGCGGCCGCCTTCGACCAGCAGCCAGTTGTCGATGAGCACACCCTCTTCCTCGATGCGGCGGGCGTCCGGCGGCGATGAGCCCGGGGTGCGGCCGCCGATGTCCGCGTGGTGGCCGCGGGAGCCGACGAAGAAGAGGATCTCGCGGCCGGCCGCGTCCCAGCAGGGGGTGATCACGGTCACGTCAGGCAGGTGGGTGCCGCCGTTGTAGGGCGCGTTCTGCATGAACACGTCGCCCGGGCGCATGCGGCCGCGGTTGTCCTGCAGCACCGCGCGCACCGACTCGCCCATGGAGCCGAGGTGCACCGGCACGTGCGGGGCATTGGCCACCAGGCGGCCGTCCCGGTCGAACAGGGCGCAGGAGAAGTCGAGCCGCTCCTTGATGTTCACCGAGTGGGCGGTGTTGGCCAG
>JAGODN010000043.1 GCA_017998195.1 Desulfobulbus sp.
GCATCTGCTGGCTGATGGCGATGATGGTGGCGACAATGGGGGTGTGCTGTTCCAGATCCTGGACGAACTGCTTGTCGATCTTGAGCGTGCTCACCGGCATCCGGTTGAGGGAGCCGAGCGAGGAGTAGCCGGTGCCGAAATCGTCGATGGAGAAGCGGATGCCCAGCCGGCGGATCTGCTCCATGATGCGCAGGGTGTGCTCCACGTCACGCATGGCCGTGGTCTCGGTGATCTCCAGTTCGAGGTAGTGCGGATCCATGCGGTGGCGGCCGAGCAGGTCCTCGAGCAGATCGATGAAATCGATGTTGAGAAACTGGCGGGGGGCGATGTTGACGCTCACCGGCACGGCCACCCCGTGGTGCTGCAGGACCGCGTGGAACTGGCAGGTCGCCTCGAGCACGTGGCGGCAGAGGTCGTCGATCAGGCTCGATTCCTCGGCCACCGGAATGAACACGCCCGGGCTGATCAGGCGGCCGCCCTTCTGCCAGCGGATGAGCGCCTCGAGCGAGGTGGTGGTGCGGGTGGCGATGTCCACCTTGGGCTGGTAGTAGACCACGAACTCCCGGTGCAGGAGGCCGGAGCGGATGCCGTTCTCGGTGCGGAAGCGCTCGTAGAGCTGTTCATGCATCTCCCGGGTAAAGAGCTGGTAGCGGTTTCTGCCCTCGGTTTTGGCGCGGTGCATGGCCATGTCGGCGCTGCGGATCAGTTCCAGGGGGTTGTCGCCGTCACCGGGAAAGCGCGAGATGCCGATGCTGGCGTTGACGTAGATGGTGCGGAACTCGAGGGTGAACGGCTTTTTCAGGGCCGCCAGGATGCGGTTGGCCGTCAGGTAGAGCGCCGGCTCGCTCTCGACCCGCTCCATGAGCAGGATGAACTCGTCGCTGCCCAGCCGGTAGAGGCTGTCGCCGCGGCCCAGCACCGACTTGAGCCGCCCGGCGACCTGGACGAGCAGTTCGTCGCCCTGGCGGTGGCCGAACACGTCGTTGACGTTCTTGAAATTGTCGAGGTCGATGAAGAACACGGCCAGCAGCAGGCCGGAGTCGCCGCCGTGGGCGGGCAGGGCCCGGGCGAGGCGGTTTTCGAGGAAGGCCCGGTTGGGCAGCCGGGTGAGGGCGTCGTGGTGGGCGAGAAAGGCCACCTGCCGCTCCCGCCGCTTGCGTTCCCCGATCTCGGTGCACGAGGCGAAGTAGTAGCGGACGGTCCCGGCCTCGTCGCGCACGCTGCCGATGCGCAGCCACTGGGGGGAGACTGTGCCGTCGGCCCGCCGGCTCCAGACCTCGCCCGCCCAGCTGCCGCGGCTGGCGAGCACCTGCCGGATCCGCTCGTAGAAGGCGTCGTCGTGGCGGTCCGATTTGAGCAGCCAGGGGGTGCGGCCCGCCACCTCGTGCGCCTTGTAGCCGGTGATGGCCGTGAAGGCGGAGTTCACCGCGAGGATGGTGGCCTGGGCATCGGTGATGACGATCCCCTCGCCCAGGTTGTCGAACAGCTGCCGGTAGAGCTGGAGGAAATCCTCGGCGCTCAGCCGCCGCCGGGTCTCGGCGTCCACCCGCTCGGCCGACTCGCGCGCCGCCTCCGCCACCCGGCGGATGCGGGCAGCCAGGTCGTCGACCTGGCCCGTGAACCTCTCCCCCCCGGCGGGCGGCGCGACGGCGGCCAGCCGGCCGAGGGACGCGGTCACCAAGCGACCGAGGAAAAAGGCGGCGGCCAGGGCGAACAGGGAGGCGGCCAGGAGCACCCACCGCTCCGCCAAGACCTCGCCGGCCGCCGCCGGCACGCGGTGGCAGAGCAGCACGCAAACGACGAGCAGCGGCAGCAGGACCAGCACCACGCTGCCCGCGAACACCTGCCACCCCAAGGGCCATCCTGTCCAACGCATCATCGCCTGTTGTCCCTGCGTCCGTCCCTGATTCCCTGCACCAAAGGCCGCGGATGCCCCGCGCCGGTCGTTGCCCCTGCCCTGATCACCACCTTTTTCTCTGTTCCCGGCAGTGTATCCCACCCCCCGGCAAACTCAATCACTTTTGCCGCCGCGGCCCGCTCGGGGGCGATAATCGGCCTGCAAACGGCCCTGTCGCCTTGACAAAGCCGCCCCCATCGGGGATTCTGGGAAGCATTCCCGTGCGCGGCCGGTCGCAGGTCCAGGATCGGCCGGGCGGCAACAGGACCGCGTCCCCGCCTCTTCATGACCAGAACGGAACACCAGCCATGACCAACCTGCAGACCGTGCGCGCCCGGATCGCGGCGCTCTTTCGCAAAACCTGGGTCCGGGTGCTCACCGCCCTGACCCTGTGCGTCGCCCTGTTCCTCCTGCTGCTGCCCGTCGGCCTGCAGAAGGGACTGCAGCACTGGCTCGTCAGGAACGGCGCCGACGCCGCCCGTGTCGGTTCGTTCGCCGCCAACCTGTTCACCGGCCGGTTCGCCATCCACGGCATGGACGTCGAGCGCGAAGGGAAAAATGTGCTCAGCGACTCGCTCCTGGCCCTGGACCTGAACCTCCCGGCCCTGCTCAAAAAAAGGGTGCACGTGCAGCGGGCCGTGTACGAGCAGGCGACCATCGACCTCGAACAGCTGGCCGACGGCCGCTGGCGCTACACCTCCTACCTGACCGGCCCGAACAGCGGCACGGTGGAGACGAAAGAGACCACCACCTCCTCGCCCTGGACCGTGCTGGTCAGCGAGATGCGTCTGACCGACTGCGTGGTCCGCCTGAAAACCCCTGAACTGCAGCTCAACCTGGTCATCGACTCGGCCGCGCTGGAAGGGTTCAGCACCGCGCCCGGCGCCGAGGGCGCCAGTTTCCGCTTCAAGGGCAAGGTCAACGAGGCGCCGCTGGAGATCCACCTGGACCGGCTGCAGGTCGCGCCCCACCTGGACCTCGGCGGCACGCTCACGCTGGCCGGCTTCGATCTCGGCCAACTCGCCCGGCTGCTCGCCCCGACGGTGCAGCCGTTCACCGGCAAGGCCGGGATCGACGGCCGACTGCGCCTGAGCCTGCCGGCCGAGGGGCCCCGGGCGGAATACGAGGGCCGTGTCGAACTGGGCGGGGTCGATATCGGTGTGGCCGGCACGGCCATCGACGAGCAGAGCCTCGTCTGGCAGGGCAAGGCGAGCTACACCGGCGGCGGCGCCGGAGGCACGGTCAGCGTGGACGGCACCCTCGACGGCCAGGGGCTGGCGGTCAGCCTGGCCGACTCCCCGGTCACCTTCAGAACCGGCACCCTGCAGCTCAAGGGACCGATCGAGGCCGCCTTCGGCGAGCGCTTCAGCCTGACCAGCAAGGCCGCCCTGACCGTCGGCAAGGCGGAACTCGGCCTGGCTGCCGGCGCGCTCGCCATCGACACCACCGGCTGGACCGGCACGATCACCTGCGCGGCCGGGGACAAGGCGGACGCGCCCATGCGTATCGTCACCGAAGGCTCCTGGCGGACCGGCGGGCTCAGCTTCAGCCAACCCGAACCGGGGGGAACGGTCCGCCAGGGGGAGATCCTGCTTGACGGGCGCAGCGAAACCACCCTGGGCCAGCAGGTCCAGGCCGGTTTCGACGGCCGCCTGCACCTCGCGGACCTCGACCTGCGCCTGCCCGAGTTGAGCGTTACCGACAAGGCGCTCAACTGGCAGGGCACCATCGGCTACACCGACGTCAAAGCGCCGACCGTCAGCCTGAACGGCGCCCTCGACGGCCAGGGGCTGGTCCTCGCCCAGGGGGCTGGCAGCAGGGAACCCCTGCTTCGCCTGGAACAGTTCGCCACCTCCGGCATCGAGGCCGTCACCGGCCAACGACTCGCCGTCCAGCGACTCCAGACCAAGGGCCTCGCCCTGCGGGTGGACGGCGACCTGCCGCTGACCGTGCAGGTGCCGGAGGTGGTGGTCGGCACGGTGACGAGCGGCGACTGGCAGTCCTTTGCCGCCGGCTCGGTGAGCGTGCGCAACACCCGGATCGTGCCGCAGCAGGACAAGGGCGAGATGGGTACGCTGGCCGGGCTCACCGTCGAGCGCGCCCAATACGCCCCGAACGGTCGGGTGAGCGCCGCCTCGGTGGGGCTCGAGGGACTGCGCCTGCTGCCGGCCGGTGCCGGGGACCAGGGCGTGTTGCGGCTTGGCCGGGCCCGACTCGCCGCGCCGGTCTGGGCCGCGAACCAGGGGCTGCGCGCCCAATCGCTGGTGTTCACGGATCTCTTCGCCGAGCTTGTCGTTGACAAGGACGGGGGCCTGCGGGCCAACAAGCAGCTGGCCGCCCTCAAGCCCGCCGCTCCCGCCAAAAACAAAGGCAAGGCCAAAGCTGCGGCCGCGAAGGCCCCGGCCGCGGCGTCCGGGGGCGGCTCCGCCGCAGGCGAAGTGGCCATCGCCACCGTGAGCGTGGAGGGCGAAAGCGGCCTGCGGATCGAGGACCAGTCGCTCGCCAAGCCCTTCCTGAGCGACATCGCCATCCAGCGGCTGGTGCTCACCGACCTGGCCACCAGCGCCAACGCCGCACCGGCGACCATCGACCTGGCGGCCCTGCTCGACCAGCGGGCGCCGCTCACCGTCAAGGGCACCATGACCCCGTTCGCCAAGGCCCTCGGGGTCGACTCCACCGTCTCGCTGAAGAACTACCCGCTCTCCCGCCTGTCGCCCTACGTCATCCAGTCGGTGGGCCTGGCCCTGACCGGCGGCCAGCTCAACCTGGCCAGCACGGTCAAGGTCGCGGACAACACGATGCGCATGAAAAACAGCATCCACCTGAAAAAGCTGGAGACCGCCACCATTTCCAAGGAACTGGCCCAGCAGTTGGACAACCGCCTGCCCCTGCCGCTGGAGTCGGCCATCAGCTTCCTCAAGGACAGCAACGGCGACCTCAAGCTCGACATCCCCATCGAGGGACCGCTCTCCGAGCTGAACGTGGGCATCGCCGACCTGCTCATCACCGCGCTCGGCAAGGCGATCCTGCCGGCCGCCTCCTCCTACCTGGTGTACGCCCTCGGCCCGTACGGGGCACTCGCCTACGTGGGCATGAAGGTCGGGGAAAACATGATGAAGGCGAGCCTGGCGCCGGTGGTCTTCCAGGCGGAGGAGAGCGAACTGACCGGCGAGCACCGCGCCTACCTGGAACGGGTGGCCAAGGTCATGCAGGACCGGCCGGACATGGACATCAACCTCTGTCCCTCCGCGCCGGCCTGGGAGATGCTTTCAAAAAGGGCGCTGCAGAAGGTGGGGGACGCGGATATTCCCGTGGACGACAAGGATCGGGAGAAGCTCACCCGGCTCGGCCAGGAGCGCGCCCAGGCGATCCTCGATCACCTGGCCGAGGCCCACGGCATCGACCGGGCACGGCTGTTGATCTGCGAAACCAAGATCCCGACCAAACGCGACGCCCAGCCGGTGGTGGAGTTGCAACTGTAGGCGCGCAGCGGCTCGGGAAAAAGAAAAAAAAACGGCCGCCCGGTGGCAACACCGGGCGGCCGTTGTCGTTGCTGGCCGCGGCAGGGCCGCGGCGGCGGGTCACCAGGTCCGGTAGCGGCCGGTGTCCAGGTGGACGAAATCCGATTTGGCGTAATAGCCGACGCCGCCGCACTTCATCTCCACGGCGCACTCGCGGATCTGCCGGGTGCTGATACCGTCGAGGCGGATGTCGATGGCCTTGCCTTCCATGTGCAGGCTGTGCTCGGCCACCCCGTTGGAACTGCCGCGCAGCATGTTGTTGGTGCGCGGCGAACGGAACCCGGAGAGCACCTCGTAGGTGCCCTTGCGGCCCATCTCCTGCTGGATGGCCCAGAGGATGTCGAGCAGCCTGGGGTCGATGGGACAGGTTTCACCGGTGCGGAAATCACGCAGGAAGCGGGTGACCCTGGCCAGGGCCATGGGGTTGTACATGTCACCCCAGGCATAGGCGATCTGCAGTTCCTGGTTGGTGTGGGCGTGGTAGAGGGACAGGGTGCGCCTGCCCGGAACCACCGCGGCCAGGCCTGTGCCGGGAATGGCGGCGGCGGCGAGGCCCAGGGTGAGCTGACTGGCGGTGCGCAGGAACGAGCGGCGGGAGAGGACGGTGGAGGGTTGATTTTCTGTAACCATTATTTCCTTTCTTCAAGGGGTTATCCAGCATGACGAAACAGTCGGCAGGCCGTTTCACGCCGGGTGGCTGCAACCAAAAGGTGAGCTATTTAAAAGAAAGTCCCGGTCGCTGTCAAGTTTTCATCGTGAAAAAGACATGACAGTGCGGCCGGTTAGAAAAATATCCTGCCGTTTTTTCTCACATTCTCGGCTGCCCGGCCGCCCGCCTGAGCGTGCTTGCGGCACGGGCGAGGATGGCGTATGCTGCCCGCTGGTCCGGCCCGGTGGCCGGTAGACCCGGCCCGCACCTCGTTGCCGGCCCGACCGCCCTTGCCCAGATCGCACACCAGACCATGATCCGCATCATCTCCGGCGGCCAGACCGGCGCCGACCAGGCCGCCCTGGACGCGGCCATCGCCCTGGGCCTGCCCCACGGCGGCTGGCTGCCCAGGGGCCGCAAGACCGAATCCGGCCCCCTGCCGCCGCACTACAGCCTGCGGGAGTTGCGCTCCGCCCGCTACCGCGACCGGACCGACAAAAACGTACGCGCCGCCGACGGCACCCTGATCTGCTCGTTCGGCCCGCTCGGCCGCGGCTCGGCCCTGACCGAGGCCCTGGCCATCCGCCACGACCGGCCGGTGCTGCACATCGATTTCGACCACACCCCGGTGGCGCGGGCCGCGGTCGAGGTGGAACGCTGGCTGCACGCCCACCGCATCGCCACCCTCAACGTCGCCGGCCCGCGGGCGAGCAGTGAACCGCGCATCCACGCGGCGGTCTTTGCCCTGCTCACGGCCATCGACTGGGCCGCGCTCGCGCCCGGACCGTCCACCCGCCTCCTGGAGGAACAGACATGAAAAGATCCCGTTTCGACCGCCGCCATCTGCTCCGTCTGCTCGGCCTCGGCGCCTCGTCGCTCGCCGTTGCCCCGCTGCTTTCGTCCTGCGCTCTCAACCCGGCCACCGGCAGCCGCCACCTGATGATGCTCAGCGAAGACGAGGAGATCAGCCTCGACCGGCAGCAGTCGCCGCAGCAGTTCTCCAGCGACTACGGCAAGGTCCGCGACCAGGGGTTGAACGCCTACCTGGACGGGGTCGGCAAGTCCCTGGCCACCCGCTCCCACCGGCCGCACATGCCCTACTCCTTCCGGGCGGTCAACGCCGCCTACATCAACGCCTACGCCTTTCCCGGCGGTTCCATCGCCGCCACCCGCGGCATCCTGGTGGAGATGGAGAACGAGGCGGAACTGGCCGCCCTGCTCGGCCACGAGATCGGTCACGTCAACGCCCGCCACAGTGCCCAGCAGGCGAGCAAGAGCCTGCTCGCCAGCATCTTCGTGTCCGGCGCCTCGCTGGCCTCGAGCGTCGCCGGCCTGGGCGCGGCCTCGGACCTGGTCCAGGGGGTCGGCAAACTCGGCGCCGGGGCCCTGCTCGCCCGCTACAGCCGGGACAACGAGCGCGAGGCCGACGCCCTGGGCATGGAATACCTGACCCGGGCCGGCTACAGCCCGGAGGGCATGGTGGGCCTCATGCGCATGCTCCAGAAAAACGGTCGCAGCCGGGCCAGCGCCATCGAGATGATGTTCGCCACCCACCCGATGAGCGACGAGCGGCTGACGAACGTGCAGACCGCCGCGACCACCACCTTCCGCGACCGCCAGGGGCTGCCGCTGCACCGCGAACGCTACCTGGACCACACCGCCGGGGTGCGCGCCCAGCGGCCGCTGCTCACCGCCCTGCAGAAGGGCAGCGAGGCCATGGGCAAAAAACAGTGGCCCGGGGCGGAGGAGCAGTTCAACGAGGCGATTCGCCTCCAGGAGGACGACTACGCCGCCCAGGTGATGCTGGCCAAATGCCATCTCGCCCAGGACCGCCGCGACGAGGCCGAGCGGCACGCCCTGCGCGCCGCCGCCCTCTACCCCGAGGAGGCCCAGGCGCACGTGCTGGTCGGGGTCACCTCGCTCGCCGCCAAGAAATTCGCCCAGGCCCACGAGCACCTGGCCGCCTACGACCGGCTGCTGCCCGGCAACCAGGAGGTGCTCTTCTTCCTCGGCTACAGCCTGGAGCACATGGACCGAAAGGAGGAGGCGGCCCGCAAGTACGCGGCATACCTGCAGAAGCAGCGCCAGGGCGAGCAGGCCCAGCACGCCGCCAGCCGGCTCAAGGAGTGGGGGTACGCCAAGTAGGGGGCGGTTTCAACCGGCGTGCATGTCCAGGGCGGCGCGCACCGCGGCGCCCAGCCCGCGCAGGTCCACCGGTTTCATGAGCAGGTCGCAGGCCCCGGCCTCGCGGGCGAGGTCGTAGTTGAGCCGGTCGGAATAGCCGGTGCAGAGGATCACCGGCAGGCCGGGGAAGTCCCGGCGGATGGCCGCGGTGAGTTCCGCCCCGGTGAGCCGCGGCATGGTCTGGTCGGTGATCACCAGGTCGATGCGCGGCCGGGCGTCGGCGAGCAGGCCCAGGGCCTCCTCGGGCCGGCCCAGGGTGGTGACCGTGTAGCCCAGGTGGCCGAGCATCATCCGGCAGATGTCGCGGATCTCCTTCTCGTCGTCGATGACCAGGATGTGCTCGCGGCCGGTGGGCAGCACGCCCTCGCTGCTCACCAGGGTGGACCCGGGCCGCGCCTCGGTCGACGGCAGCAGGACGACAAAGGTGGTGCCCCGGCCCGGCTCGGACTGCACGCTGATCTCGCCGCCCAGGTCGGTGACGATGCCGTGCACCACCGACAGCCCCATGCCCGTGCCCTCGCCCGGCTTCTTGGTAGTGAAGAACGGGGTGAAGATGCGGTCGAGCAGGTCGTGGTCGATGCCCTGGCCGGTGTCGGCCACGGTGAGCGACAGGCGGCCGCCGTCGGCATCGGCGTCCGCCTCGGCCAGGCGGATGGTCAGGGTGCCGCCCTGCTCGCGCATGGCGTGGAAGGCGTTGGCGCAGAGGTTCATGACGATCTGCTGGATCTGCACCGGCGTGGCCAGCACGCGCACGTCGGCGCCGGTGAGCTGCTGGTCGATGGCAATGGTCGCCGGCAGGCTGGCGCGCAGCAGCTTGAGGCTCTCGCGGATGATCGGGGCGATGAGCACCGGCACCTTTTCCGCGGCCGACTGGCGGCTGAAGGTGAGGATCTGCTGCACCAGGTCCGCGGCCCGGCGGCCGCCCTGGCGGATGTGCAGGAGGTTGCCGTGCACCTCGCTGCCGGGCTCGGCGTAGAGCAGGGCCATGTCCGTGAAGCCGACGATGCCGCCGAGGATGTTGTTGAAATCGTGGGCGATGCCGCCCGCCAGGGTGCCGATGGCCTCCATCTTCTGGGCCTGGCGCATGCGGGTTTCGACCTCGGCCTCGTGGGTGATGTCCCGCTGCACACTGATGAAGTGGGTGATGGCGCCGGCCGAGTCGCGCACCGGCGAGACCGTGGTCGCGGCCATGAACAGGCTGCCGTCGCGGCGGCGGTTGACCAGCCGCCCGCGCCAGACCTCGCCCTGATTGACCAGTTCCTCGATCTGCTGGTCGAAATGGGCCTCCTGCTCCTTTTCGAGCAGCATCCGCACCGGCTGGCCGATGCTTTCCTCCCGGCTGTAGCCGGTCATGGCCGCGAGGGCGGCATTGACGTACTCGATGGTGCCCCGGCGGTCGGCGATGAGCACCGCCTCCTGCACCTGGTCCACCGCCTCGGCCAGCCGGGAGCGGCTCTCCTCGGCCGCGCGTTCGGCGGTCACGTCGCGGACCACGACGATGCACTGGCCGCCCCCGTCCTGGCGGTAGGGGGTGGCGGTGAGCATCGCCTGCCGCGGCGGTCCGTCACCGGCCAGGCGCACCGCCAGCGGCGGTTCCGCCCTGCCGGCCGCCGCCCGGCGGATCTGTTCGCCCGCCGCCTGGCGGCAGGCGGCCTCCAGCATGGCGACCAGCGGCCGGCCGCCGAGCAGGCTCCGACCGGCCGCCGCGGCCATGGCGGTCGCCTCCTGGTTGGCATAGATGACGAGGCCGTCGGCATCGGTGAGCAGTACGCCCATGGGCGCGAACTCGAGCAGGCCGGCCAGCTGCTCCTCCGCCGCCCGCCGGTGCGCCTCCTCCCGCCGCCGGGTCATGGCGCCGCTCAGGAGGAAGCTGAGCAGGCCGACGGCGCACACCGCAATCCCGGTGACCAGCAGCCACTGGGCCCGGAACCCGGCCATGGCGCCCACTACCTCGGCCGCCGGGGTGACGATCACCATGGACCAGGCGCCGCCGCCGGGCAGGGCCACGGGAATGGCCACGGCGTAGCGGCGGCCTGTCCCGCTCGCCGGCGCGCGCAGGGGGTCACCGCCGAGCACGCTCAGGCCCGGCTCGCCGCGATGCAGCCTGGCGCCAAGCGCGGCCACGTCCGCGGCCGCACCGGGCAAACGGTCGAGATGGCCGCCGGCCAGGCCCGGGTCGGGCGCGTGCAGGATGTCGCCGGCGCTGTTGACGAGCAGAACGTAACTGTCCGCCAGGAGCGGGATGGTGCCGAGATGGCGGCCGGCCACCCGGGCAAAGGGCAGGGTGAAGGCCACACAGCCGTCGAACCGGCCGTGGAGGCGCACCGGGGCGGCGAAAAAAACACGGCCCTCGGCCGCGGTCGCATGGACCACGTCGCTCACCGCCGGCGCGGACGCGTTGCCCAGTCCCTCGCAGAAGCCGTTGTCGTCGGCAACGGCCGAGCCGCCGGGCGCGGCGAACAGCACCCGCCCGTCCGCGGCCTGCCGCTGCACCCCGGCGATGTCATCCGGGTGGATGGCCAGGAAATCCTCCAGCAGGTTCCGGCCGCCGCTGTCCAGCTGCTGAACGCCCGGCTGGCGGCCGAGGTAGTCCAGGGCCCGGCCGTAGTCGGCGAAATAGGTCTGCAGGCCGTCGGCCGCCTGGCGGGCGAGCAGGGTCTGCTGGGCGGCGAAGTCGTCGATGGTCCGGTTGCGCACCCACAGGTAGGGCAGGTAGAACAGCCCGGCCAGGATCAGGGTGGCGAGCAGGGTAAGGA
>JAGODN010000355.1 GCA_017998195.1 Desulfobulbus sp.
CCTTTGGACGGGGCGAGCAGAAGCATGGCAGGAAGTGGGGTGGGGGGAGGGGGCAGGCTCAGGGGCAGCAGAGCACCTGGTTGCCGCCCGCGGACTTGGCCTGGGCCAGGCAGCGGCCGGCGATGAGCAGCAGGGGGGCGAGGCTGGTGTTGCGGTCCGGGGTTTCCGGAGCAAAGCCGGCGATGCCGTAGCTGGCCGCCACCGGGATGGGGCGGTCGTCCTCGGAGCGCAGGTCGAGTTCCGCGAACTTTTTTTGAATGCGTTGAGCCAGCCGGCCGGCGCCGCGAATGGTGGTTTCCGGCAGCATCAGGAGGAACTCGTCCTCGCCCCAGCGGCTGACCACGTCGATGTCGCGGCGGACGATGCGCTCAGCAGTGCGGCTGAACCCGGCCAGCACCTGGTCGCCGGCCTCCATGCCGAACAGCTCGTTGATATCCTTGAGCCCGTCCAGGTCACAGAGGATGACGGACAGGTAGTGGCTGTAGCGGACACAGCGCCGCAATTCCCGGTTGAGGTGGTCGTGCAGCCAGGCCCGGGTGCGGCAGCCGGTGAGGGCGTCGCGGGTTGTCAGGGCCTCGACCCGCGCGCGTAACTCGCGCTCCCCGCGGATCAACTGGTGCTGGCAGACCGCGTCGCGAATCACTGCCTTGATGTGTTCCACCGGGCTCGATTGGGGCACCACCCGGAAGACGGACCCGCTGTTGGCCGCATGCACGGCCGCGGTGAGGGTTGCGTCCGGGGCGAGCAGCAGGGGCACGGCGTCGGAGATCCGGGCCGCTTCCGCCAGGAAGGCCATGCCCTCCATGTCCGGCAGGCGGGTGGCGACCAGCATTGCGCTCCAGTCGTTCGTCTCGGCCAGGGCCTTGAGGCCGTCGCGGCCGGTGGTGGTCACGGTGATCTGCCACTCGGCCAGCATCCGGCCGGCCAGGGCGGTGATGTTCAGGCTGTCGTGGACCACCAGGATTTTTTCGTGCATGGCTCTCCCCCGTGTCACTCCCGCAGGCTGCGGAAATCGGCGCGATAGTACCATAGCCGGTGGCAAAGAAGAATGATTTCTCCTGTCAAAGAAAACCCGCCGTGCCCGTTGGGCCGGCCTGTCGAGAGGGTGTGATGAACAACAAAGGCTGCGGGTGCCGCCCGCAAATCGACTATCCCTGCCGCTGGCAGTACCGGATCATCGGCGAGGACCGGACCGCCATGCTGGCGGCCATTGCCGCCCAGGTGGATGTGGCTGCCTGCGTCATCGATGACGCCAACACCAGTTCCAGCGGCCGCTACCTCAGTTTGAACCTGGAAATGACGGTTAACGACGAACCCGAGCGGCTGCACCTGTACCAGGCGCTGAACGGCCATCCGGCCATCAGGATGGTGCTGTGAACGGGGGGGACAGCGGCGAGGGCCGCGCCATGGACAACCGCGTACTGCCGATGATGCGCGACGCGATCACCACCGTGCAGATGGTGTTGTTTCAGACCCTGCGCGAGAGCCTGCGCGAACGCCAGCCGGAGCGGGACGAAACCCTGCACACCCGTCTGGCCGGCGCGGTGATCAATAACCTGTTCGGCACCCGGCCGGTGGACGAGGCGGTGTCCGCCTTTGCGGCCGCGAACCGGGAACTGGTGGAAGCGGAACTGCGCGGCCTGGCCGACCACTGTGCCGGGTTGCGGCCCATCCTCACCGATGCCCTGCGCATGCAGACCATCTGCGACAACCAGGAGGGCATTCACTCCATGCCGAGCCTGCTCATGGCCCGGGCGCTCGGCCTGCTCGAGGAGGCGCGCGAACTGCCCCTGCCGTCCACCTTCATGCTCCAGGTGCGCACCCTGGCGGTGGCGCACGGCCTCATCGAGCCGATGGCCCCGGAAGATCCGGCGGCCGCAGATCCACCAGCGTAGCCCCCCAACTGCCGGCGCTCTCGTCGGCCAGCCGGTAGCCGGCGACCGTGTCCAGCCGGTCGAGCAGGCTGTGCACGGTCCGCCGCAGGCTGCCGGTGCCCTTGCCGTGGACGATGCGCACCTGCAGGATGCCGCGCGCCCGGCACTCCGCCAGGTAGTCCGGCACCAGGTGCTTGACCTCGCCCGGCCGGAAGGCGTGCAGGTCGAGGGTGCCGTCGATGGGGAGTTCGGTGGTGCTCTTGTCTACCGGCGCTTCCAGTTCCGCGTCTGGTTCTTCCACAACCTCGTCGAGGAGTTGCAAGGCAATCGCCGCAGCCCGGTCGGCGGCGCCGGGTTCGCCCAACCGGTCGCGCACCTCGGCCAGCCCCGCCTGCATTTGCCGACGATAGTTGTCGTCTTCAAGCAGTCTCTCAAGTTCGTGCGCTATCCGCTCGGGATTGGCCGCATCCTGGAGCAGTTCCGGGATGACCTCCCGCCCGGCGATGAGGTTGACCAGGGTGAAATACTCGATCTGGCGGATGAGCAGTCGACCGAGCCAGTAGGTGTGCGGCGAGATGCGGTAAGCGGCCACCGTGGGCGTACCGAGCAGGGCCAGCTCTAAGATGACCGTGCCCGAGGCGGCGACGACCGCGTCGCAGGCCGCCATCATGGAGTAGCGGTCGTCACTGATCACGCGCACGTCCAGCCGGTCGGCCACCGCGGCCAGTCCGGCCCGGTCGAGTTGGTCCCGGTCGATGGTCGAGGCCTGGGGGATGAGAAAGGTGCAGCGGCCCGGAGGGGCCTGTTCGAGCCGCTCGGCCGCGCTGAGGGACACCGGCAGGAGCGCCCCGACCTCCTTGCGGCGGCTGCCGGGCAGCAGGCCGACCAGGGTGCGGGCCGGGTCGATCCCATGCAGCCGGGCGAACTGTTCGCGCCCCAGCGCTGCCTGCACCGTGTCCACGAGCGGGTGGCCGACAAAGTCCACGGTCACCCCGTGGCGGGCGTAAAATTCCCGTTCAAACGGCAGGATAACGAGCATGCGGTCGACCAACCGGCGGATGGTGCGCACCCGGCCCTTGCGCCAGGCCCAGACCTGCGGGCTGATGTAGTAGAGGATGGGGATGCCGAGGCGTTTGGCCCGGGCCGCGAGCAGCAGGTTGAAGTCCGGGTAGTCGATGAGGATGAGCAGGTCGG
>JAGODN010000356.1 GCA_017998195.1 Desulfobulbus sp.
CTGTCTGGCCCAGGCCAAATCCGCGGGCGGCAACCAGGTGCTCTGCTGCCCCTGATCCCGACCCGGCTTCCCCTTCACCGCACTTCCTGCCATGCTCCTGCTCGCCCCGTCCAAAGGACAGACCTTTGCTCCCATCGACCCGCACCCGACCACCTTCCAGCCGGAATTCCTGGAACAGAGCAGGATGCTCATCCAGGCCCTGGCCCGCCTCGACAAGCACGCCCTGGCCGAACTGATGCAGCTGAGCCCGACGCTCACCGAACAGACCCTGGACAAAATCCAAGCCCTGGCCACGGACGCGGCCCCTGCCCGGCCGGCCCTGTTCGCCTTCAGCGGCGAGGCCTTCCGCAGCCTGGACGCGGCCAGCCTGAATGAGGCGGACCTGCAGTTCGCGCAGGCGCAGTTGCGCATCCTCTCCGGCCTGTACGGCGTGCTCCGGCCGTTCGACCTGATCCGGCCACACCGGCTGGAGATGGCCACCCGGCTCGCGGTCGGCACGGCGAAGAATCTCTACGATTTCTGGGGCGAACTGGTCACGGCGAGCCTCAACCGCGATCTGGCCCGGGAAGAGACGCCGGTGGTCCTCAACCTGGCCTCGGACGAGTACGCCCGGGTGGTGCAGAAAAAACGGCTGACTGCACCCTGGCTGGACATCCAGTTCAAGGAGGAGAGCAACGGTCGCCTGCGCAGCGTTGCCATCCATGCCAAGCGGGCGCGCGGCCTGATGGCGCGGTTCATCCTTCGCGAGCGGATCACCCGGGCCGCGGACCTGCGCGGGTTCAGCAATGCCGGCTACCGGTTCCGGCCGGAGCTGTCCAGCGAGTGGTCCTGGGTGTTCGCGCGGCCCGCAACCTGAAGGGTCACACCGCCGGCGGCCCGGGAGTGGCCTGCGGCTGGCCGTTGATCAGGGTGATCTGATCGTTCAGGGTCCACATGTCGTAGATGTAGCCCACGCCGAACAGGCCGAAGGTGCACAGGTAGAGCAGCCCGGTCCACAGCTTGCCAAGGTACAGCCGGTGGATGCCGAAAAAGCCGAGAAAGGCGAGCAGCAGCCAGGCCACGTTGTAGTCGATGGGCCCTGGCGTGTAGCGGATGTCAGCCTCGCGCTCCATGCGCGGGATGAGGAACAGGTCCACGATCCAGCCGATGAACAACAGGCCCAGGGTAAAGAAATAGATGGTGCCGGAAATGGGCCGGCCGAAATAGAACCGGTGCGCGCCGGTGAAACCGAACAGCCAGACGATGTAGCCGATCACCCGACTGTGGGTGGGTCGATAGCCTGCCATAATCGTTCTCCTGCAATGCGTTCCTTGAACAGCGCGATGCGCGCCAGCGACTGGTCGATACGGTTCGCATCGATGCGGCCGCTGTCAAGCAGGTCGGCCACGGCCCGGATGCCGGTGACGAGCACATCTTCGCGTGGGGCCAGGTTGTTGCCGATGACGAGCATGTCCACGCCGGCGAGCACGGCCTGCTGCACCGCCTCGGCATAGGTCCAACCGTCACTGATGGCCCGCATCTGCAGATCGTCGCTGAAGACCACACCCCGGTGGCCGAGCTGGTCGCGCAGCAACCCGGTGATGACGGCCGGGGACAGGGTGGCCGGCAGGCCCGAGGGGTCGAGACCGCGGTGCACCAGATGGGCGGTCATGACCCCGTCCGTGTAGCCGGCCGCGAACAGGCTGCGGTAGGGCTCCAGTTCCACGGCCTGCCAACACTCAGTCACATCGACAAAGCCCAGGTGGGAGTCGCCGCCGGCGCTGCCGTGGCCGGGAAAATGCTTGAGGCAGCAACCCACGCCCAGGCGGTGGTGGGCCTCGACAAAGGCGCGGGCACAGGCGACCACGGTTGCCGGGTCAGCGCTGAAGCTGCGCTGGTAGCGGCCGATGATGGGGTTGGCCGGGTTCAGGTCCAGGTCCACCACGGGTGCGAAGTTGAGGTTCACGCCGCAGTGGGCCAGCATGGCGGCCAGGGCTTCGGCGTGCTCGGCGACCACGGCCGGGGACTCGCCGCCCAGGCTCGCGGCGCTGGCGCAGGGGGCAAAGCCGTCGCGCTCCTTGAGCCGGCAGACCCGGCCGCCCTCCTGATCGATGCCGACCAGGAGCGGCAAGGGCGCCAGCTGCTGCAGGTCGTCGACCAGCAGCCGCAGCTGGTCCGGCGAAACCACGTTCTGCACCGTGCCGTCCACGTTGCGGTCAAAGAGAATCACCCCGCCCAGTCCCTGGTCCCGCACCGCACCGACCAGCCAGTGGTCCGCGCTCAGCGCTGTGCCGCGGAAGCCGAGCATGAACAGCTGGCCGAGTCGGGCCGCATCTTGCCCCATACACCTGTCCCCACGAAAAAGATCACCGGGCGCCCGACCCTGTCGGCATCCCGACACCTGGCCAGCCCCACTCCGCCCGCGCCTGCCCGGATTACCCAAACCTGCTTTCAATCATTCGGTATTTCAACAAAAAAAGAAAAACGTGCAACTGGCACATTTTTCGCTTCCAGTGAGTAACCCCTGGCCCGGTCCACCCCGACCGGCGCCCTGCCCGCGGATCGACACCACAGCCTCCAGGTACTTGCCATGAAGACGCAGACAATGGATCTCCCGGCCGACACCGCCCTGGCCCCGACCATGGAAAACCTGCTGCTCGAACTGAGCCGCTACCGGGAGCAGTCCGAGCGGCTGCGGCGGATCAACCTGCTCCACCAGCGGCTGGCCGGCGTACTCGACCTGCCGGCCATGATCGAGGCCTTCTCCATCTGGCTGATGGAGTGGGTGGACCACGAACTGGTCGGCTACCACAACCCGGAGAGGCAGCGCATGCACATGTTCTGCTCGTACCACGGGCCCAAGCGGCGCCAGGCCATCCAGTTGGCGCGGGAGGTGCTCACCCCGGTGGACGGCGTCCCGCCGCCAACCCGGGCGGACGGTTTCCACGTGCACCGCTGGGTGTTCGACACACCGGACTGCTACGGCCTGCTCACCCTGCTGCGCCGCGGTCGGCCCCTGTCGGCGCCGGCCCCGCAGTTCATCGACGAGCGCCTGGTCATCCTCGCCGAACCGCGCAGACGGGCCC
>JAGODN010000357.1 GCA_017998195.1 Desulfobulbus sp.
TCTCGGCCTCGGCCGCGCGGATGTCCAGGTCGAGCAGGTCGAGCCGGTAGCGCAGGTCGGCCGCGGCCCGGAGGTTCTCCTCCTTCTCCGCTTGGCGGATGCGGGTGGCGAGTTCGGTCAGGCCGTTGTTCAGGGTCTCGATGCGCTTGGCGGTGCGGCTGTAGTTGTCAACGATCTCCCGGGCCCGGGGCGAGGCGATCTGGTCGATGCGGCCGGTGGCATTGTGTTCGAAGCCGACCAGCGCGCTCACCAGGGTGGTGATGAGCACCACCATGAGGATGCCCGGCCGGGCCAGCACCGGGATGCGCTTGACCACCAGCATGAGCGCCAGGCTGAACACCGACATGGCCAGGGTGGGCAGGTGGGTGAGCGGCAGGTAGCCGAGCATCTCCCACACGTCCTTGAAAAAGAAGTCGCTCCGCCCCTTGGGGATGCCGAACAGCATGTCCAGCTGGGACAGGCCGATGATGATGGCCGCGGCGTTCATGAAGCCGAGGATCACCGGGTGGCTGACGAAGTTGACCGCGCTGCCCAGCTTGACCACGCCGAGCACGAACTGGATGCAGCCGACCATGAGGGTGAGGAGCAGCACCAGGCCGATGTAGTCCTCGGATCCGGGCACGGCCAGGGGCGTCACCGCGGCCGCGGTCATGAGCGAGACCACGGCCACCGGGCCGGTGGCCAGGTGGCGCGACGAGCCCCACAGGGCGCCGATGATTGCCGGCACGAAGGCCGCGTACAGGCCGTACTGGAGCGGCAGCCCGGCCAGCTGGGCATAGGCCATGGCCTTGGGCACCTGCACCAGGGCGCCGATGACCCCGGCCAAGAGGTCGGCCCGCAGGATCAGCGGGGTGAGCGGCCACCAGGCCAGAAACGGCAGGAAGCGGGTCAGCAGTCGATGGGCCATGCGCAGTTCCTCCTGATCTTTTCCGGGACAGCGGCCGCCGTTCAGGCGGTGACCACCAGCACGCCGCAGGGGGCCGTGCCGATCACCCGTTCGGCGACGTGGCCGCGCAGGAGCCCGGCCATGGTCCCCCGCCGCCAGGCGCCGATGATGATCATGTCCGCCCCGTCCGCCCGGGCCCGGTCGACGATGCACGCCGCCGGATCACCCACGGCCGCGAGCGGCACGCAGGCAGGCGCCGGCCCGAGCCGGGCCGCCTCGGCGCAGACCGCCTCGGTAAGCGCCTGGTGCTGCGGCCGGTCCGCCTCCTTTGGGGCCACGGAGAGCACGCTCAGCCGTTCCAGGGTGGCGCAGGTGCGGGCGAGGCTCAAGGCCTCGCGCACCGCCTGCCGGCCGTTGGCCGAATCGTCCACGGCCACCAGCAACCGGCGGCCGGTGATGATGAAATCCTTGGGCGCCACCAACACCCGGGGAAAGCCCTGGTCGATCACCCGCTTGGTCATCTTGCCTACCAGGAGCGACAGCCGCCCGGCCCGGCCGTGGCGGCCCATGAGGATCACGTCCGCGCCGCGCAGGTGCGCCTGCTCGACAATGGCCTGCTCGGGCCGGCCCGAGCCGATCACCACCACCTCGAGGTCCACGCCGCTGTCGCGGGCCATGCGGCGGATCTCTTCCAGGTGCGGGGCCAGTTCCTGCTGCCCCTGGCGCACGGCGAAGCGGGCGCTGACGATGGATTCGGCCCGGGTCCGGACCACGTGCAGGACAATCACCCGGGCGCGGCAGGCCTGGCCGAAGAAGATGGCCTCCTGGATGGCGCCGTCGCTGAAGGCCGAGCCGTCGGTGGCCAACAGCAGGGTGGAGGCCTCGCCGAGCAGGCTGGTGGAAAATCGATCCATGGGCTGTCCTCCTCCGGTTGAATGCAGCCGCAACCTACCATTGATGGCCGGGCGCGACAAGATGGCGATGCGCCCCGCCCCCCGGTGCGGAAAGCGATGGCCGCCGCGCCGACTGACCGCGTTTTTTTCCCAGCCTCGAAAAACTAACGGCGAAACCTCGTAATTTTGCGAGTTGTTGGCCGTCCCGATTTCTCTTTTAATGCCGCCATCCGCCCGAGAGCAGGTCAACGCCCTCCGGCCGGACCATCCGCAACCACACCCGAGTCCGGGTTGCTACTTGCAGCGCACGTTTTTTAAGGCCGCGACCGCGGTCAGGGAGGCACACCATGGAGAACAGCTACGATGTCATCATCGTCGGCGCCGGCCCGGCCGGCATGACCGCCGCCATTTACGCCATTCGCGCCAACATGAAGGTGCTCATGCTCGACCGGCTTTCCCCGGGCGGGGCGATCATCAACACCAACGAGATCGAGAACTACACCGGCGCCGGCAAGCTGAGCGGCGCCGAGCTGGCCATCAAGATGTTCGAGCACACCCAGGAACTGGGCGTGGAGTTCGACTACCGCACGGTCATCGACCTGATCGACGAGGGCGAGTGGAAGATCGTGGTCTGCGAGGAGGACGACGCCGTCTACCAGGCCAAGGCCGTGATCCTGGCCACCGGCACCGTGCCCCGCCGGCTCGGCGTGCCCGGCGAGGACCAGTGGGCCGGATCCGGCATCAGCTGGTGCGCCATCTGCGACGGCGCCCAGTACCGCGACAAGGAGGTGGTGGTCATCGGCGGCGGCAACTCGGCGGTGGAGGAGTCCATCTACCTGGCCGGCATCTGCACCAAACTGACCATCGTCACCATGTTCGACCTGACCGCCGACCCCAAGGCCTGCGACCAGCTGCGCAAGATGCCCAACGTCACCATCTACCCCTACCAGGATGTGCTCGAGTTCACCGGCGAGGACCGGCTCACCGGCGTGCGCTTCAAGTCCACCAGGGAAGACGCCACCGAGCGCTACGTCACCTGTGACGGCGTGTTCGAGTACATCGGTTTTCAGGCCTCGTCCGCGGCTTTCGCCAGGCTCGGCATCCTCGACCGCACCGGCTGCATCGAGGCCGACGCGCGCATGCGCACCAAGGTGCCGGGCATCTTCGGCGCCGGCGACATCACCGTCAAGCACCTGCGCCAGATCGTCACCGCCTGCTCGGACGGCGCCGTGGCCGCCAACAGCGCCGCCTCCTACGTCGAATCCCTCAAACAGTGA
>JAGODN010000044.1 GCA_017998195.1 Desulfobulbus sp.
GTCGCGGCGGTCGTTTTGACCGGCCGTTTTTTGTCGCTGGCGGCCGCTGTGGCCGCATCCGGACAGATCAGGGCCAGGGCGCAGCAGATCGCCACCAAGAGACGCCACCAGTCGGGCGGTGTGCCTGCCCGCACCGGTGACCGGCCACCAGGGATTGCGGGCCAATGCCGCCCGGGTTCCATCCTCATCGCCCGCCTGCCTCGAGCTGTTCGTTTTTCCGGTAGACCATGCCGTTGAAGCGGGCGATCACCTCGCCCTGCCCGTCGGTGACGAGCACGTCATAGGCGCCCAGCCGTTTGGGCTCGGTCACCTCGCGGGCCGTGGCCACCAGCGTGCCCGATGAGCGGCCGGCGAGAAAGCTGATGTTCACGTTGATGGCCAGGGCGAGTTGGCCGCGACTGTTCGAGGCCACGGCAAAGGCCAGGTCGGCCAGGGTGAAGATGGCCCCGCCCTGGACCACGTTGGCCGCGTTCAGATGTTTGTCCTCGATGACCAGCCGGGTGGTGCACCAGCCGGGGCCGGCCTCGACGATCTCGATGCCGCTGAGCGCCGCAAAGCGGTCCGCGGCGAACAGGGCTCGGGCTGTGTGGGTGTCCATGATGCGTATCGCCGCAGGGGCGCCTCGAAGTGAACGCGAAACCAGGGGTGGCGGCCAAGCCGCCGTCAGCGGGCCTCGTGCCTGCGGTCGATGGGCAGCACGGGCAGGTCGCCGGCAAAGTACCAGTCGATGACCCGTTTGTCAGCCTCGAAGGCGTACGGCATCGTGGCATGGGCTGCCGGGTCGACCCAGCGCAGCGCGTCCAGGTCGTCGGCAGCCTCGGCCCGGCCGCCGGCCACCTCGGCCAGCAGGATGATGACCAGGGTGTGGTGCAGGTCGTCGAGCAGGTTGGAGACCACGTTGACGATGCCGCACAGGCGGATGGAGAGGCCGGTCTCCTCGCGCACCTCGCGGCGGGCGGTGTCGAGAAAGGATTCCTCGTACTCGATGTAGCCGCCGGGCAGGCACCAGCGACCGCCGTAGCGGGCAGCGTCGACCCGCCGGCCGATGAGCACCCGGTTCTGCGCGTCGCGGACGATCACCGTGACCCCCGGGCTCGGGTTGAGGTAGTGGACGAAGCCGCAGCGGACGCACTGCTGCCGGCCGCAGCGGGCGAGCATCGCCTCGCCGAACGGGGTGGCGCAGTGCGGGCAGAAGGCGAAGCGCTGGTTGTTGCCGGCCAGCGGGCCGGAGTTGCTGAACACCTGGTACAGGTTGGGGCCGGGGTGGCCGGCAGCGGCCGGGCCGGTGGGCTTGCAGGGCATGGCGACAGGTCTGGGCAGGGGTTGACGGGAAGCCGGAGCCCGGAGTCGGCTCCGGGACCGGAACGGTGTCGTGGTTCAGCGGCGGACCGCGCCGGTGCAGGCCGCGACCAGGCCGAGGCCGATGTAGACCGCGCCGGCGACCCGGCCCTGCCAGCGCGACCAGGGGGTGCGGCCATGCAGCCAGCTGCCGACCCGGCCGGCGGCGAGGGCGTAGGCAGCGTCGCTGACCAGGCCGACGGTGACGAGCACCGCGCCGAGGACCAGGATCTGGGTCACCGCCGAGCCCCGCTCCACCCGCACGAACTGCGGCAGCAGGGCGGTGATGAACAGGGCGGTCTTCGGGTTGAGCAGGTTGACCATCAGCCCGTGGCCGAACAACCGGCCACGCCCCATGGCCGGGGCCGGTGCGCGGGCAACGGTCGCGGCCGCCGGAGCCCGCAGGGCGCGCACCCCGAGCACCAGCAGGTAGGCGGCGCCGCCGAAGCGGAGCAGGTTGAAGGCGAGCGGCGAGGCAAGCACCAGGGCCGACAGGCCAAGCGCCGCACCGCTCACGTGCACCAGGGTGGCGGTGAGCACGCCCAGGCAGGAGACGAGCCCGGCCGCGGTCCCCTGCTCGAGGCTGCGGGCGACGATGTAAAGCGTATTCGGCCCGGGCAGGACCACCAGCACCGCGGCCGCAACGATGAACAGGCCAAGCGTCGGCCAGTCGGGCATGGTCTCGCTCCTGCCGGGAAAGGGTTCAGTCGGCTGCGGGCAGCGGCCGCAGGATGCCGCCGTAGCGCTCGTCGTCGGTGCCGACGAACAGCTGTTCGTTGCCCTCCGGCGTCGGCCGCACGGCCAGGCTCTCGACCTTGCAGCCGTCCAGGGTGGCGACGCGCACCGGTTCGACCAGCCGCACCTGCGGCGCGCCGTCCCGGTCCGCGGCGAGCACGCCGATGCGCCAGACGACGCTGCGAAACGGGCCGCTCTCGTCCGGATCATGGGTCGAGGCCACATAGATCCGCCCGGACCGGTCCAGGGTCAGGGCCGAAACCGGCCGCGCCCGCGGCCCCACCGGATCGACGGCCGGCCAGTCGACGGTGCGAAAGGCGCCGAAAGCGGGCGGCTCCAGGGTGAACTCGGCCCAGCGCAGGGCGGTGCGGTCCTGGCCGCGGCCGCGCTCGGCAAAGAGCAGCACCAACCGCCCGCCCACCCGGCCGACCTCGATCGCCTCGACGTTGTCGACCGCCACCGGCCAGGGCAGCACCCGGTCGATGACCAGGGCCCCGTCCGCCAGCCGGGCGACAAACAGCCGCGGGCTGCCGCCCTTCTGGCCGCTTTCGGCAAAGAGCAGGCCGCCGCCCGGGATCGGGCTGGCCGTCTCCAGGTCCCGGGCCACCCCGCCGGGAAAACGGACCACAAGCGGTGTGCGCGCAAGCCCGTCCGATTTCGACCGGGGCAGGCGCAGCAGGCTTACCCGGTTCCCCCCTGCCCCGTCCCCCTCGTCCTTGGCGTCGTGCACGGCCAGGAACCGATCCGTATCCACCCAGGCCAGTCCGCTCAGGCCGGGCAGCGAGGATTGGGCGTGATCGTCCTGCGCGGCAGTGCCGCAGCCGGCGAGCAGCGATCCGGTCAGGACCGGGAGCACGACCCGGCGCAGCCACGCAGATCGGCACAGCAAGCCAGCGGACATGGCGTTCACTCCAGGATCAAGGGATCAAGGGCGGAGACCGTCCGGCACGGCCGGCGGCACAACGGGCGGCCTGCATCCAGGCCGCCCGCGAAAGAGGTATACTGCAAATCGGAAAAAATGGCAGCGGCAATCGTCCGTCGAGCCGGCAGCGGCCTGCGGGCCATGGCCCGGCCGGGCGGATTCAGGATTCCACGTCTCCGGAGGGGAGGTTTTCGCCAGAGGGAAGGTTTTCGCCACGATCCCGGGCCCTGGTGGCGTGCGCCTTGACCTCGCCCTGGCGGCGGTGGCTGTATTCCTCGAGCTGGCGTTCGGCGGCGCGGAAAGCGTCGCGCACGGCCAGGTACACGTCCTGGTGGGCCTGGTTGCGGCTGTCCGGCTCGCGGTTGACGATCACCTGGCCCTCGGGGCAGCCGAGTTCGATGCGCACCCGGTAGAGGCCGCCCTTGCGCTGGTTGGGCAGCGGCGCCTCGACCACCACCCGGCAGCTGATGATGCCGCCCTGCAGACGGCTCAGTTTGTCGATCCGCCGGTTGATGTCCGCGCTCACTGCCTCGGACGGCTCGGTATTGCGAAAGGTGATCTGTACGGGAACGAGCATGGGCTGTCTCCTCTGGTTGGGGTGATCAGGCCCCGGCAGCGGCCGGGAGCGACGAGGCGCCGGTGAGCGGGACAAAGGCCACGCCCAGCACCGATCGGCTGGCGCAGACACCGGCCCGGTCCTTGTCGATGAGCAGCAGCTCCTGCGGGCCGAACATTGGGCCGATGGGGATGACCAGCCGGCCGCCGGGCCGGAGCTGTTCGATGAGCGCCGGCGGCACCCGGGCGGCCGCGGCGGTGACCATGATCTGGTCGAACGGGGCGCGCTCCCGCCAGCCGAGCGAGCCGTCGCCGCAGTGGACCTCGACGTTGGCGCAGCCGGCCGCGGCCAGCCGTTTGGCGGCGCGGGCCGCGTGTTCGGCCAGGATCTCGACGCTCACCACCTCGCGCGCCAGCCGGGACAACACCGCCGCCTGGTAGCCGGAACCGGTGCCCACCTCGAGCACCAGGTCGTCCGGGCCCGGGGCGAGCAGGTCGGTCATCAGGGCGACGATGAACGGCTGGGAGATGGTCTGGCCGCTGCCGATGGGCAGGGGCGTGTCCGCGTAGGCCAGCTGTTGGTGGGTGGCGGGCACGAAGCCGCGCCGGTCCACCCCGGCCAGGGCGGCCAGGATCTCGGGCCGGAGGGTCGAGCGGCCGGTCAACGCCCCGGTCAGCCGATATTCGGCCTCGATGGTGCGCAGCATGTCCGCAAGCGTGGCCTCGGCCATTTCCGCCCTCCCCCCGCCCTAGTCCACCTGGATCCTGGTGCGTTTGGTCTTCTCCACCTTGGGCAGGACGAGTTCCAGGATGCCGTCCTTGAAGGTGGCCCTGGCCTCGTTCTCCCGCACCGGTGCGGGCAGGTCGATGGTGCGGCGGAAGGAGCCGCGGCAGATCTCGCGGCGGCAGTAGCGGCCTTTTTCCTCCTTCGCCTCCTTGTCCATGTGCGCCTCCAGGGTGAGCGCCGTGCCGCTGAGATGGATGCTGATGTCGTCCTTGCTCACGCCCGGCAGCTCGGCCTTGACCAGGAAATCCTCCTCCCGGTCGATCAGGTCCATTGACGGGGTCTTGCCCTCGAAGGGAGTCATGGACGGCGCCATGTGACCCGGCCAGCCCCCGCCGAAACGGTGGAACCAGCGGCGCGGCAGGTAGTCCTCGAAGAACCGGTCCATCTCCTTGAAGAACCCGGACTCGGGCATCAGCTCGAACCGGTCCCAGGCGGGCGCGGGCGGTGCCCCGCCCTTCTGCAGTTCCTGTTTTTTCTCTTCCTTCTTCTTTTCGTTCATGGTGCACCTCCACGGTTCTGAAAAGGGGCGCGCGACGGTGCGGTCAGACCGAGGTCGCCGCATCGCCGGGTGACCGGGTGATCCGGTAACCCTGTTCACCCCGGTAGGGATTGACGACCAGCACCGGGCAGGCCGCCCGCTTGAGCACCCGCTCAGCCACGCTGCCGAGCAGGATCTTCTCGATGCCGCGACTGCCGTGCGTGCCCAGGACGATCAGATCGGCCTGCTGCTCGGCGGCAAAGGCAACGACGCGGTCCGCCGGGTCGCCCTCGAGCACCTCACCCGCGCAGTCGGCCAGATCGGTTCGGGAGTGTTCGACCAGGGCCTGCATGCGCTCCCGGGCGAGTTTGAGCAGATCGGCGTCGATCTCGAGATACGACGCCGGGAACAGGCCGCCGTAGACCGCACCACTCAGATCGGTGGCCGCGAGGCTGCGGGCGAGCGACTCGACCACGCTGACAAAGGTGAGTTGCGCCCCGAGCTTCCCGGCCACGAGGCGGGCGTACTCGGCCACGGTGTCGGTGTGCCGGTGAAAATCCACGGCTGCCACAATCCGGCGGATGTCCTGCATTGGGTGCCTCCCCTGGGCAAAGGCTGATCGAACCGGCGAGCGCGGGCACAAGAAAGGCGCCACGCACCGGTGCCTGCTGTTTTTGTAAAACAACGGCCGCCCCTTGGCCATGAAGGAAAATTCGATAAAAAAGGGGGGGTAAAAATATCCATCGACCCGGGAGCCGGACCTCCGCGCTCTTTTCCTTCTTTTTTCCGGCCGATCTGGTACACCGGACAGACCCGTGCCGGCGCCCAGCGTCCGCGCCCACCCTTAACCGTTCGGAGGCCGCGGAGGCCGTCCGGGCACCACCCGGGAGACGCATGAACCGTATCGAAGACCTGATCAGGGAAATGAAGCGGCTGGAGGCCGAACTGCGCGAGGAACTGGCCAACAAGGAGGCGGAATTCCGCTACCAGGTGCACGGCCGCAAGGTGCGCTTCGAGGCCGAGGCGCGCCGCTACCAGCGGCAGTTCGTGGTCGGTCTGCGCCGCTACCTGCACAACGCGCGGGTGATCAACATCATCAGCGCGCCGTTCATCTGGCTGTGCATCGTCCCGGCCCTGTTCCTGGATCTGAGCGTGAGCCTCTACCAGGCGATCTGCTTCCGGCTCTACCGCATCCCGCGGGTGCGGCGCAGCCGCCACATCATCATCGACCGCCACAGCCTCGGCTACCTCAACCTGGTCGAGAAGATCAACTGCGTGTACTGCGGCTATTTCAACGGGTTGATCAGCTACGTGCAGGAGATCGCGGCGCGCACCGAGCAGTACTGGTGCCCGATCAAGCACGCCCGCCGGGTGGCCAGCATGCACAGCCGCTACCACAAGTTCCTGGAATACGGCGACTGCACCGACTACCAGGAGCGGCTCGCGGCCCTGCGTCGCGACTTCGCCGACCTGGAGGACGGGGAGCGCTGACCGCCGGGCCGGAAAAATGGGAGCAGAAAGCAGCGGTTGATTGCGAACCGCGCGTCCGCAGGCTATTTTCGATGGGAAACGGCAGCGCTCCGCGCAGTCACGGCCCAGCGGGGAAGAAGGGTTCTTCAGCGGATGGGGGACGAACATGGCGACAGACGAGCGGACAGGGACAGGCGAAACCGCCGGGGAAGAGCACCGGCAGGACGACAGGCGCACAGGCGGACCGCAACGGGGCGCCGCGGCCCAGGCGCTGGAAACCCTGCAGCGGCTGACGCTTTTGGAACGGAGGGTCGAGGAACTGCGCCGCACCCGGGCGGAGCGGGACGCGGCCCGGGCCCAGCTGGCGCGGCTCTCGGCGAGCGAGGCCAGGTACCGCGCCCTGGTCGAAACCAGCCCGGACTGCATCTGGGAGGTCGATGGCAAGGGCCGCTTCACCTACCTGAGCCCCCACTTCCGCCAGCTCACCGGCTACTCGCCGCAGGCCTTTCTCGGCCGCTCGCCCGTCGACCTGGCTCCGCCGGACCGGGCCAGCGCCTTCCGCGAAGAGATGAACGGCCGACTCGCCGCCGGCCAGCCGTTCTCCGGGGTGGAGGCGCAGGTGGTGCGCGCCGACGGCCGGACGGTGGTGGTCGAGGTGAGCGGCACGCCCCGGCTGGATGCAGCCGGAGTCTGCCAGGGCCTGCGGGGCGTCACCCGGGACATCAGCGCCCGCAAACAGACCGAACAGGAACTGGAGCAGCTGCTCCACCTGTTCACCACCTCGCCCGACCTGATGTGCATCTTCGAGCCGGACGGGCGCCTGCGGCGGATCAACCCGGCCTGCTGCGAACTGCTCGGCTACACCGAGAGCGAACTGCTCGGCCGCTCCCTGACCCCGCTGGTCCATCCCGAGGACCTGGAGCACACCCTGGCCGAGGTCAAGAGTTCGCTCGCCGGCAACGGCCCGCCGGTGATCCGCAACCGCTACCGCTGCAAGGACGGCACGGTCCGCTGGCTCTCCTGGCGCGGCTCCCACGACCCGGCGGCCGGGGTCGTCTACGCCACGGCCCGTGACATCAGCGACCTGATCTTCGCTGAAAAACAGCTGGAAGCAACCAACATCAACCTGGAATTCCGGGTGGAGCAGCGCTCCCGCGAGCTGCGGGAGACCCAGAAGAAATACCTGCACGCGGAGAAACTTTCCGCCATCGGCAAGCTGTCGGCATCCATTGCCCACGAGTTCAACAACCCGCTGCAGGGGATCATGACCGTGCTCAAGGGGTTGAGCCGGCGGGCCGTGCTCGAGGAGGAGGACCGGCGCCTGCTGGAGATGGCCATCTGTGAGAGCGAACGGATGAAAGATTTGATCCGCAGCCTGCAGGATTTCAACCGGCCCTCGTCCGGGCTGCACAGCCGCATGGACCTGCACGCCTGCCTGGACTCGCTGCTCCTGTTCCAGAAGAGCGACCTGAAGAACAAGTGCATCAAGATCGAGCGCGACTACGCCCCGGACCTGCCGCCGGTGCTGGCCGTGGCTGACCAGATCAAGCAGGTGCTGCTCAACCTGCTCACCAACGCGGCCGACGCCTGCCAGCGGCCGGGCTGCACCATCACCGTGCGCACCCGGCTGGAGGGCGAACGGGTGGCCATTGCCATCAGCGACACCGGCGTGGGCATCCGCCAGGAGGAGATAGGCTCGATCTTCCAGCCGTTCTACACCACCAAGGCCGCGGTCAAGGGCACCGGCCTGGGGCTGTCGGTGAGCTGGGGCATCGTCCGCACCCACGGCGGCGAGATCCGGGTGGAGAGCGTGCCCGGCGGGGGATCGACCTTCACCGTGCTCCTGCCGGTGGAGGGTGCCGGTCCGGCGGGAGCGGCTGACTGCGGGGAAGGAAGGACAGCGGGATGACCGGCAGCGGCGCCGGCAGCCGAACCGACCCGGCCAGGGGTGCGTGTCCGGCGCGACCGGCCAGGGCGCGGGTGCTCTTTATCGATGATGACGCCAACCTGGGCAAACTGGCGCGGATCATGCTCGAACGTCTCGGCTGCGAGGTGACCATCGCCACCAGCGGCCCGGCCGGGCTGCAGCTCGTGCTCGACCGGCCGGAGCGCTTCGACCTGGTGCTCACCGACCAGGTGATGCCGGATGTGAGCGGCATCGACCTGGCCGCCCGCATCCACGCGGTCCGGCCGGACCTGCCGGTGGTGCTCTGCACCGGCGGCAACCAGCATGACGAACACAGGGCCAGGCGGGCCGGGATCAGGGCGATCCTGCTCAAGCCCATCACCAGCCGCGACCTGGCCGCCCTGCTCGACCGGCTGCTGCTGCCGGCCGCCTGAATTCACTCCCCCCGCCGGTCAGTCCCGGTAGTGCACAGCCAGCCAGACCGTGGGCTGGTCCGGGTCGGTCCATTCCACCCGGTGGCGGCAGTGGGCCGGGATGTCCACCCAGTCGCCGGGCGCCAGCTGTCTCGCTTCAGCCTCTTCCGCCAGGCGCAGCCGGGCCGCGCCACTGAGCAGCACCACCCACTCCCCCCACTCCTGATCGTACCAGAACCCGGGCGGGCTCGCCTGACCGGTGGAAACGATCCGCTCGACGCGCACCCCAGGCCGCTCGGCCAGGGTGGTCAGCAGTTCCTCGTCCCGTTTTTCCTCGTCGATGCCGGCAAACAGGTTTCCGTTCACAACTCCTCCAAGAGTTCCGTGTCATCGTGCGCATAGGCCGGGCTGCAGCAGCAGAGAAGGCGCAGCGGTTCCGGGCCGTCGGCGGTGATCCGGTGCGGCGTACCTGGGTCGATCAGCACCGTGTCGCCGGGAAGCACCGGGAACTGTTCCGCGCCGAGAGTCATCACCCCGCAGCCGGCGAGCACGTGGTAGAGTTCCTCGCTTGTCCGGTGCAGGTGCAGCCGGGTCGATTGGCCTGGCTCCACGATGGCCTCGGCCAGGCTCTGGTTGCGGTTGCCGTGCATGGCCGGGTGGCACAGTTCGCGGATCTCGGAGCCATCCAGGGTTCGGTAGGCCGGGATGTCGGCGTAGCTGGTGCGCAGGGTCATGCACCCGCCTCCAATTGCGGCCGCTGGTTCACCTCCACGGTCACATGCACCAGTTCATCGTGCACGCTCAGCCGCTCTTTGAACTGCTCCGGCTCCACCTGCTCTTCGACCAGCAGGCTGAGGATGCAGGCATACTTGCCCCGACCGACCCGCCAGACGTGGAAGTCCACGATCTCCGCAGCCACCGGCCCCTGTTCGATCACCTCGACGATCTCGGCCACCACCGGTGCGTCCATCTCGGCGTCGAGCAGCACCCGGCCGGTGTCGCGCAAGAGCCCGAAGGCCCAGATGCCGACCAGGCCGGCGCCGACCAGGCCCATCACCGGGTCGAGCCAGTCCGCGCCCCAGAACTTGCCGCCGGTGAGGGCGACGATGGCGAGCACCGAGGTGGCCGCGTCGGTGAGCACGTGCAGGTAGGCGGAACGCAGGTTCAGGTCCTGGTGGTGGTCGTGGTCATGGTGTTCGTGGTCGTGCTGCTCGTGGCCGTGGTGATGGTCCGGGCTGTCGCGCAGCAAAAAGGCGCAGACCAGGTTGACCACCAGGCCGAGGGCAGCGAGCAGGATGGCCTGATCGTAGTGGATGGGCACGGGCGAGAACAGCCGCTGCACCGAGTGGTAGAGCATCAGGCCGGCCACGGCCACCAGGCAGAGGGCACTGGTGTAGCCGCCGAGCACCTCGATCTTCCAGGTGCCGAAGGTGAAGCGGCCGTCCCGGGCGAACCGCCGGGCCGCGGCGTAGGCGAGCAGGCTGAGTCCCAGGGCCAGGGCATGGGAACTCATGTGCCAGCCGTCGGCAAGCAAGGCCATGGAATTAAACAGTATACCGCCGATGATCTCGGCCACCATGACCACCACGGTGAGCAGCACGGCCCAGCGGGTGTTGCGTTCGGCCGCCGGGTTGCCCTGGTCGAACACGTGCGGGGGCGGCAGGTTGAGGGAAGGGGCGTGACGCACGGGGCGCATGGGTGGATCTCCTCGTCAAGATGGGCTGTGGACCGGACGGCGCCCGTCGCCGCCCTGCCCTACCCTTGCACGCGGCCGCGGTGCTGTCGAGCTTTTTTGCACGGGTCGGACCGGGTTCAAAAGGCGTAGGCGAGCCGGGTGATGAAGCTCTGGCGATGATCGCTCGTGGTGCCGGAGTCTGAGTCGTGGGCATACTCGAGCTGCAGGGTGGTGCCGGCGAACAGGGCCACTGCAGTGGACACGGACAGGCGCTGCTCGGGCAGTTCCAGGGCCGCGGCCTCGCGGGTCTGCTGATAGCCGAGTGCCAGGGTGGTCTCGTGGCCCTTGAGCGCAGTGGTCCAGGCCACCTCGCTCGCCCAGGCCGTGGGCCGCGCGCCGGTCCCGCCCCAGGCCAACTCATCGGCCGCGAAACCGGCGAGCGCGGCGACGTATTCGGTGTGCAGGCTTAAGGAGCCGTGACGCAGGCCGGCGTACAGGTTCAGACCGGCTACCCGGCGGTCAAGCCTGATGCGGTTGTCCGCGGTACAGGCCAGGGCCCCGTGGACACTGTCCGCATCGGCCAGGTTGCTCACCCAGCCGCCGCCGATTCGGAATCCGCGCCCCTCGTTCCCC
>JAGODN010000358.1 GCA_017998195.1 Desulfobulbus sp.
AGGGGTGGTGAACACCAGTTCGCCGGACTCGCCGCAGGGCAGCGGTTCCAGGGTCTCCGGGTCGATCACCTCGGGCAGGAAGTTGTCCCCGAGAACGTGCATGCCGCGCTCCGAGTGGAGGCATTCCATGCTCACGCCAGGGCCGATGACCTCGGACAGGCCGTAGATGTCCAGCGCCTTGATACCCAGCTTGCGCTCCACCTCCTCGCGCATGTTCTCGCTCCACGGCTCGGCCCCGTGGATGCCCACCCGCAGTTTGAGATCGTCCGGGCTGATGCCGGCATCGCTCATGGCGTCGGCCAGGTTGAGGGCGTAGGAGGGGGTGGACATGAGCACGGTGGAGCCGAAGTCGCGCATGATGGTCACCTGGCGCCTGGAGTTGCCGCCGGACACCGGGATGACCGTGGCGCCGAGGGCCTCGATGCCGTAGTGGGCGCCGAGGCCGCCGGTGAACAGGCCGTAGCCGTAGGCGTTGTGCACCATGTCGCCCCGGGTGACCCCGGCCATCATCAGGCAGCGGGCGATGACCGAGGCCCACAGGGTGATGTCCGCCTGGGTGTAGCCGACCACGGTGGACTTGCCGGTGGTGCCCGAACTGGCGTGCACGCGGATGACATCGTCCATGGGGGTGGCGAACAGCCCGAAGGGGTAGTTGTCGCGCAGGTCGTCCTTGGTGGTGTAGGGCAGGTGGCGCAGGTCGGCGAGGCTGCGGATGTCCACCGGCTTGATCCCGGCCGCGTCCATCTTCGCCCGGTAGGGGGGCACCCGGTCGTACACCCGCTCCACCAGCAGCTGCAGCCGGCGCAGTTGAATGGCCTCCAGCCCCTGGCGGGGCAGGGTTTCGATCTCTTCCCAGTTCATCGCTTCCCTCCTGGCTCCGTGGGTGGCGCGCTCAGGCGTAGACCGCCGCCCGCCCGGCGGAGAAGGCCCGTTTGTTGACCTCGCGGAACTGCTCCTTGACCGTGTCGTCGATCACCTGCAGGAACACCTCCGGGCTCACCGCCAGGAAGTTGGACATGGCGCCGACCATGGCCACGTTGGCGGTGCGCAGCTCGCCCACCGACTCGGCCACGGCAAAGGCGTCCACAGCCACCACGTTGATGTGGCGGGACTTGAGTTCGTCGAGGATGTTTTCCGGGTAGCTGGCCTTGCCGAGCGCCACCGCCGGCGGCAGGATCTTCTGGGTGTTGACCACCACGGCGCTGTCCCGGTGCAGGTAGGGCAGGTAGCGGACCGCCTCGAGGATCTCGAAGGCCACCAGGATGTCGGCCGTGCCCGGCTCGATCAGGGGCGAGTAGACCTTCTCGCCGTAGCGCAGGTGCGCCTCCACCGAGCCGCCGCGCTGGGCCATGCCGTGCACCTCGCTCTTCTTGACATCGAAGCCGGCCGCCAGCTGGGCGTGCGCGGTCAGCTCGCTGGCGAGCAGGATGCCCTGGCCGCCCACGCCGGAAAAGAGAATGTTGCCGCTCTGCTTCATCACTTCGCCTCCCTCTTGGTGATCGCCTCGAACTTGCACACACAGGCGCACTGGCCGCAGCCGTTGCACTGGACCTCGGCGATCTGCGCAAAGCCCTTCTGTTTCTCGCGGTAGCCCCGCGCCTTGGCCTCCTCCGGGGTGAGCGGCGTCCAGCTGATGGCCGGGCAGCCCATCTGCACGCACAGCATGCAGCCGGTGCAGTTGTCCAGGTTGGTGAAGTAGACCGGCTTCTTCCGCTTGACCTCTTCCGGCAGGAGCACGCAGGGCGCCCGGCTGATGATCACCGAGGGCTCGGGCGAGTCGATCTCCTCCTTGAGCACCTTGCGGGTGGTCTCCACGTCGTGCGGGTTGACCACCACCACCCGTCCAACCCCCATGGCCTCGCAGAACTTCTCCAGATCGAGCGCCGGCGCAACCTCGCCGAGGATGTTGCGGCCCGAGGCCGGGTTGTCCTGGTGGCCGGTCATGGCCGTGGTGCGGTTGTCGAGGATGATCACCGAGGCGTAGGTGCCGTTGTAAACCATGTTCAGCAGGCCGGTGATGCCCGAGTGCATGAAGGTCGAGTCACCGAGCACGGCCACCACCTTGCCCTTGCCGGCCTCGCCGAGGGCCTTGCTCATGCCGTGGGCCATGCTGATCGAGGCGCCCATGCACACGCAGGCGTCCATGGCCGACAAGGGCGGCAGGAAGCCCAGGGTGTAGCAGCCGATGTCGCCCGAGACGAACACGTCCTTCATCTTGGACAGGCCATAGAACAGGCCGCGGTGCGGGCAGCCGGCGCACATGTTCGGCGGCCGCATGGGCAGCTCGATGGGCGCGAACAATTCGCCGATGGACTCCGGCGCCACCGCCTTGCGAACGATGAACGAGTTGAGTTCGCCCTGGTTGGGGATCAGGTCCTTGCCGCGGCAGGCGATGCCCATGGCCTTGAGGTGGGTCTCGATGAACGGGTCGAGTTCCTCGACCACGATGAGTTCGTCCACGCTGGCGGCGAAGTCGCGGATCATCCGCTCCGGCAGGGGCCAGACCATGCCCAGCTTGAGCACCGGCGCCTCGGGGAAGGCCTCCTTGACGTAGTTGTAGGGCACGCCCGAGGTGATGAAGCCGCGCCGGCCGGTGCCGGGCTCGATCCGGTTCTCGGGCAGGGTCTCGGCCAGCTCGCGGGTGGCGGCCATGCGCTGCTCCACCGCAACCCGGCGCACCCGGGCGTTGCCGGGCAGCATCACCAGCTTGGCCGGCACCTTCTCGATGGCCGGCTCGGCCACCGTGACGCGCGTACCCCGCTCGACCACGCCCTTGACGTGGGCGATGCGGGTGGTGATGCGCAGGATCACCGGAGTGTCCAGCTGCTCACTCAACTCGTAGGCCCGGGTCATCATCTCCTTGGCCTCGGCCGGGTCGGAGGGCTCGAGCAGGGGCAGCTTGGCGGCAAAGGCGTAGTTGCGGTTGTCCTGCTCGTTCTGCGAGCTGTGCATCTGCGGGTCGTCGGCGTTGACAATCACCAGGCCGCCGCGCACGCCGGTGTAGGCGGCGGTGAACAGCGGGTCCGCGGCCACGTT
>JAGODN010000359.1 GCA_017998195.1 Desulfobulbus sp.
GGGCTCAACTCCGAAAAGGGTGGTGGGGTGACCGACACAGTGCCGGTAAACGGCAGGAATGGTCGGCAGGCAAGGAAAAGGAGCGCGTCGTGTGGGCGTTTGATGCACCCGGCAGGCGCCGTCCGGGCGCAGACAAAAACGCCAGGACTCTGCCCGCTTGCACAGGGAGCCGGGCGATGATCCGGTGCGGGACGGGTGCGGGTCAGGCCGCGGGCGGCTCCGCCGGCGGTGTCTCACCCTCCACCGGCATGCCCAGGGCGAGGCGGAGTTTGCGCTCGATCTCGGCCATCATCTCCGGGTGCTCCTTGAGGAATTTCTTGGCGTTTTCACGACCCTGGCCAATGCGCTCGTCCTGGTAGTTGTACCAGGCGCCGCTCTTGTCCACCAGCCCCTGGGCCACTCCCAGATCGAGCAGGTCGCCGGTCCTGGAGATGCCCTCGCCGTAGACGATATCGAATTCGGCCTGCTTGAACGGCGGCGCCACCTTGTTCTTGACGATCTTGACCTTGGTCAGGTTGCCGATCACATCCTGGCCTTCCTTGATCTGGGTGGTCTTGCGGATGTCGATACGGATGGAACTGTAAAATTTGAGCGCGTTGCCGCCGGTGGTGGTCTCCGGGTTGCCGAACATCACCCCGATCTTCATGCGGATCTGGTTGATGAAAATGAGCACCGTGTTGGTGCGACTGAGGACGCCGGTGAACTTGCGCATGGCGTGCGACATCAGCCGGGCCTGCAGGCCGACATGCTGGTCGCCGACATTGCCGTCGATTTCGGCCCGGGGCACCAGGGCCGCCACCGAGTCGATGACCACCACGTCGATGCCGCCGCTGCGGATGAGGATCTCGGCGATCTCCAGCGCCTGCTCGCCAAAGTCGGGCTGGGAGATGAGCAGGTTATCCACGTCCACGCCGAGTCGTTCGGCGTAGGCCGTGTCGAGGGCGTGCTCGGCATCGATGAAGGCCACGTTGCCGCCCCGGCGCTGCGCCTCGGCGATCACGTGCAGGGCCAGGGTCGTCTTGCCCGAGGCCTCCGGGCCGTAGATCTCGGTGACCCGGCCGCGCGGCAGGCCGCCTACGCCCAGGGCCAGGTCGATGGAGAGGATGCCGGTGGGAATGACCGGGATGTTTTCCCGCTCGGTGGAACCCAGCCGCATGATCGACCCCTTGCCGAACTGCCGCTGGATCTGGGTGATGGCGTTGTCGACGCTTTTCAGCCGTCCTTCGCTCACTTCATTGGACACTGTCATGGGTTTCTCCTTGTAATGACTCGATTACCCCGCGAGCAGGGCGCGTCGCACCAGATCCAGGGCCGTGTGCGTGGTTTTTTCCTGCACCTGCCGGCGGGTGCCGGAGAAGCGGAACCGCTGGTCGCCGGTCCGGCCCTTATGGTGCAGGCCGATATACACCGTGCCCACCGGTTTGGTATCGGTGCCGCCGTCCGGCCCGGCAATCCCGGTGACCGCCACGGCGATGCCGCAGCCGAGTTGCGCGGCCGCGCCGGCGGCCATGGCCCGGGCGGTTTCGCCGCTCACCGCGCCGCAGCGGGCGAGTAATTCCGCCTCCACGCCGAGGAGCGATGCCTTGATTTCATTGGCGTAGGCCACCACCCCGCCGGCAAACCAGGCGGAACTGCCTGCCACCCCGGTGACGGCACTGCTCAACAGGCCGCCGGTACAGGATTCGGCGATGCCCAGCAGCAGGCCGCGTTCCTTGAGCAGGCGGCCCACGCTGGAGGCGAGTGTTTCCCCGTCGATTCCGTACAGGTCGTCGCCCAGGGCGGCGCGGATGAAGCGGTCGGCCCGGACGAACAGCGGGTCGTCGATCCCCTGTTCGAGGTCGCGGAGCAGCAGGCTGATGTGAACCTCGCTGCCCACGGGGTAATAGCCCAGGTGGACGCGTTCGTCGGCCTCCAGGTCGAGCAGCCGCTTGTTGATCTCCACCTCCCTGAGCCCGCAGGTACGATAGACCCGCTGGCACACGGGCCGGGTGCGTTCCGCGGAGGCGGCCTGCAGCGCCGGCAGGACCTTGTCGGCGAAGAGGATTTCCATCTGCGGCGGCACGCCGGGCAGGAGAAAGAGCAGTTTGCCGCGGTGGCGGAGCAGGTAGCCGGCCATGCGGCATTCGCTGTCCAGCACCTCGGCGCCTTCGGGCAGCAGGCTGAGCTTGTCGAGCGAGACGGCATCGCCCAGCTTTTCGGGCGGCCAGCGGGCGGCGATGCTGGCCCGCACGCCGGCATGGACGGCGGTGTTCAGGCCCAGGGCGCGGATCACCGCCTCGTTGGTCAGGTCGTCGGTGGTCGCCCCCAGTCCGCCGGTGACGAGGACGAAGTCGGCGTGGGCCAGGGCCTCCCTGAGGGTGGCGCCGATCAGGTCGATGTCGTCGCCGATGGTGTGCATGGCGCGGATCTCGTGGCCGAGCAGGAACAACTGCCGGGCCGCATACCCGCTGGTAGTGTTGGTGACCCGGCCGGAGGTCAGTTCGTCGCCGATGGCGATCAACGCTCCAATCATGTGCCTCCCCCTGCAGAGTGAACGGATCACTCTACCTGCTTTCACCCTTTTCCTCAAGCAACTCCTCGACAATGCAGCCAAAGGGCTGGCCGTCGCGCACCTCGTCAAAGCGCACCGGCACGACCCGGTGCAGCCGGTCCGGCCCGCCGGGGAAGCGAAGGGGCAGGTAGTTTTCCGAGAACCCTTGCAAGAGGCCGCTTTTCCTGTCCCGCCGCTCCACCAGCACGCGGTGCACCCGGCCCTGCTGGCGCTCCTGGAAGGCCAGCCGCTTGGCCGTGTCCAGGGTGCGCAGACGGCTCACGCGCGCTTCCTTGACCGGGCCGGGCAGCTGGTGCGGGTTGGCGGCAGCCAGGGTGCCGGGGCGGCGGGAATAGGGGAAGACATGCAGGTAGCTCACCGGCAGATCGGTGAGCAGCTGCAGGGTGTTGTCCGCCTCCCGGTCGGTCTCGCCGGGAAAGCCGCCCAGGACATCGCAGCCGATGGCCGCTTCGGGCAGCGCACCATGCACC
>JAGODN010000360.1 GCA_017998195.1 Desulfobulbus sp.
GGGTGCAGACAATGGCGGATTCGCCCTCACGGTTGAGCGATGGCAGGGTGATGATCGCCCGGCCCGACTCGGAGCGGGCCGCGCCGCGGTTGAAATCGATCTGGCCGCCGATGCCCGAGTAGAAGCGGCCGCCCACCGAGTCGGAACAGACCTGGCCGGTGAGGTCGATCTCGAGCGCCATGTTCACCGCCACCATGCGCTTGTGCTTGCCGATGACGTTGGCGTCGTTGATGTACTCGGTGGGCCGGAAGCTGAACAGCGGGTTGTCGTCGATGTAGTCGTAGAGCTTCTTGGTGCCCATGCAGAAGCTGGCCGTGATCTTGCCGCGGTCGATGGATTTCATCGCGCCGGTGACCGCGCCCGAGGCGACCAGCGGGATGATCGAGTCGCTGATCATCTCGGTGTGGAAGCCGATGTCCTTGCGGTCGTGCAGGTATTCCATCACCACCTGGGGGATGCGGCCGTAGCCCGGCACCCGGCCCAGGCCGAGTTCGATGGTCGAACCGTTGGGGATGAGCGCCGCGGCGGCGCGGGCGATGGTGCGGCTGATCTCGTTGGGCATGTGCAGTTCCCGCTCGAGGATGGGCCGGTCCACGGGCACGAGGATGTCCAGGTCCACCACCTCCATGGTGGTGTCGCCGTGCGTCCAGGGCATGTTCGGGTTGACCTCGGCAATGACCAGCGAGGCGTTGTCGATGGCGCTGCGGGTGATGTCCACCGAGATGCCCAGGCTGACCCGGCCGTGGGCGTTGGGCGGGGTCACCTGCACCAGCGCGATGTCCAGGGGCAGGCTGCCCGAGTTGAACAGCTTGGGCACGTCGGAAAGGAGGATGGGCGTGTAGTCGCCGTACCCCTCCTGGATGACGCTGCGGATGTTCGAGCTGATGAAGAAGGAGTTGATGGCGAAGCTGTCCGACATCTTCTTGTCAGCGTACGGCGCGTCGCCCTTGGTGATCAGCTGGATGACCTCCACGTTGGACACCTGCCGGGCCCGGGCGGTCATGGCCATGATCAAATCCTGCGGCGCACCGCAGCCCGTGCCGATGAACACCCGCTGCCCCGATTTGAGGTGGCTGAGCGCCTGCGTCGGGGTGGCGAGCATGTCGCTGTACTGTTCCTGCCAGTCGTTCATGTATTCCATGTCGATTCCCTGTTGGTGCGAAGGCCGGGCTCAGTGCCGGTCGAGCAGCGGCGCGAAGGTCATGCGGGCATCGACCACCACCGGCTCGTTGCCCATCTCGCCGACGATCAGCGGGTTGATCTCCAGGTCGAGGATCTGCGGGAAGTCGGTGGTCAGCTGGCTGATGCGCTGCAGGGCCACGGCAATGGCGTGCATGTCCACCTCCTTGAGGCCGCGCTTGCCCTGCAGGAGTTCGTAGGAGCGGGTCGACTGGAGCATCTGCGCGGCCTCGTTCTCGGTGATCGGCGCCAGGTGGAAGGTGACGTCCTTCATCACCTCGACGAAGATGCCGCCCAGACCGAACATGAGCATGGGCCCGAACTGCGGGTCGCGGGTCATGCCGATGATCACCTCCAGCCCCTTTTCGGCCATCTTTTCCACGTAGATGCCGCCGATGATGGCGTTGGGCGCGAGCTTGTTGATGCGCAGCATCATCAGGTCAAAGGCGTCGGCCACCTCCTGGGCCGAACCCAGGTTGAGGCGCACACCGCCCAGGTCCGACTTGTGGATGATGGAGGGCGAGATCACCTTGAGCGCCACCGGGAAGCCGATGAAGCGGGCGATCTCCATGGCCTCCTCGGGCGAGGTGGTGAGCCGGCCCTCGAGGATCTGGAAACCATAGGCCTTGAGGATGTCCTTGGACTTGACCTCGCCCAGGCGCAGCCGGTCGGTGCGCTGGCGGCGGTAGATGATCCGCTCCACCCGCCTGCGGTTGACCGGGAAACGAACCACCTGGCGGGCGGGCCGGCGCTGCCACACGCCGTACTCGTGCATGGCCTTGAGCGCGGTCACGGCCCGCTCGGGCGAGTCGTAGAACGGCAGGCCGGCCGCGGCCAGTTCCTGGCGCGAGGGCATGATGTCACCGCCGCCGAGGAAGGCGGCGAGCACCGGCATGTTCTCGTCCAGATGGGCGACGATGGCCCGCACCGTGGCCGCCGGCTCGGTCATGTACTGGGGAGCGAGCACGATCAGCACCGCGTCGAACGAGCCCTCGGCCGCGGCGATGTCAATGGCCGCGGCGTAGTGGCGGGGCTCGGCCGCGGCCGAGATGTCGATGGGGTTGTCGATGAAGGCGGCGTCCGGCAGGGCCCGGCGCAGCTGCCGGGCCAGTTCCTCGCCCAGCGGGGCCACGGTCAGCCCGGCCTTTTCCACCGCGTCCGCGGAAATCGTGCCCGAGCCGCCGGAGTTGGTGATGATCAGCACCCGGTCGCCCTTGGGGGTCGGCTGCAGGGCCAGGGCCGTGGCCGAGTCGAACAGGGCGTCGAAGGTGTCGGCGCGGCAGATGCCGGCCCGCTTGAAAGCCGCGCCGTAGGCCGTGTCTTTGCCGACGAGCACGCCGGTGTGGTTGGCCGCGGCCCGGGTGCCGGCGGCGGTGGTGCCGGCCTTGAGGATGACCACCGGCTTGCGGCTGCTGGCCGCCTCGGCCGCCTTGACGAACCGGTCGCCATCGCTGATGTCCTCCAGGTAGCCGACGATCACCCGGGTGTCCTCGTCCTCGGCCAGGGCCTCGAGCACGTCCACCTCGGTGATGTCCGCCTTGTTGCCGATGGAGATGGCCTTGGACACGCCCAGTTCGCGTTCGTCGGCGATGTCCATCATGGCCGTGCACAGTGCGCCGGACTGGGAGAAGATGGCCATGCTGCCCGCCTGGGGAATGCGCCGCGAGAACGAGGCGTTCATGCGGATGGCGGTGTTGATCACACCGAGGCAGTTGGGCCCGAGCAGCCGCACGCCGCCGCGACGGCAGATGGCAATCAGCTCGTCCTCCAGGGCCCGCCCCTCGGGGCCGGCCTCCTTGAAGCCCGAGGCCACGACCACCACGGCCCCGGCCTTCTTGGCC
>JAGODN010000045.1 GCA_017998195.1 Desulfobulbus sp.
CTCCATGAGCCATCTGAAGGCCATCGAGGCCGGTGTTGACATCATCGACACCTGCATGACCCCGTACGCCTTCCGCACCGCCCATCCGGCCATCGAGCCGCTGGTCATGGCCCTGCTCGGCACCAACCGCGACACCGGCTTCGACATCAAGAAGCTGGCCAAGATCAACGAGGTGCTCGAGAAGGAAGTCATGCCGAAGTACAAGCACCTGATGGACGACTCCAAGGTCTCCACCATCGACATCAACGTGCTCCTGCACCAGACCCCGGGCGGCATGCTGTCCAACCTGGTCAACCAGCTGCGCGAGATGGACGCTCTCGACAAGATCGATCAGGTCTACAAGGAGCTGCCGAAAGTCCGCAAGGATCTCGGCCAGATCCCGCTGGTCACCCCGACCAGCCAGATCGTTGGCATTCAGACCGTGAACAACGTCCTCTTCGATACCCCGGAAGAGCGCTACAAAATGATCACCGCCCAGGTCAAGGATCTGTGCTATGGTCTGTACGGCAAGACCGCGGTACCGATCAACCCCGAGGTGCAGAAGAAGGCCCTGAAGGGATATGCTCGTGGCGAGGAGCCGATCACCTGCCGTCCGGCAGAGGTCATCGAGCCCGAACTGGAGAAGGCCAAGGCCGAAATCGGCGAGCTGGCCAAGGACCTGGACGATCTGGTGCTGTACGCCCTGTATCCGGTCACCGGCAAGAAGTTCCTCGAGTGGAAGTACGGCGTCACCCCGGCACCGCCCGAGGTCAAGCCGCTCACCCTGGACGAGGTCAAGAAACGCGATGAACTCATTGCCAAGGCCAAGGCCGGCAAGCTCATCGAGCCCAAGGCCGAAGCCCCGGCCAAGACCGAGAACGTCCGCACCTTCAACGTCTTCGTTGACGGTGAGTACTTCAACGTCGAGGTCGACCCGACCGGCGACTTCCAGCCGATGGTCGCTGCTGCTCCGCGCGCAGCCGCCCCGGCCGCCGCTCCCAAGGCTGCCGCAGCCCCGGCTGCAGCATCCAAGGCCGCCGCCCCGGCCGCCGCAGCCCCGAAGGCTGCCGCAGCCCCGGCCGCCGTCGAAGGTGGCACGCCGCTGCTCGCACCCATGCCCGGCATGATCGTCAAGAACCTGGTCAACGTCGGTGACACGGTTAAGGCCGGCGACGCCATCCTCGTGCTCGAGGCCATGAAGATGGAGAACAACCTCGGTTCGCCGTGTGATGGTGTTGTCAAGGCCCTGAACTTCGGCACCGGTGATTCCGTGGCCAAGGACACCGTCCTGGCAGTGATCGGCTGATAGCCGCAGTTCGCAGTAAGCAGTCCAAACAGCAAGGGGAGCGCCGGTAGTCCGGTGCTCCCCTTGTTTTTTTCATGCACCCCTCGGCCTTCCCTGGCGGGAGCGGCGGAGGGTGTGTGTTTTAAATCAGTTGCAGGTGTCGCGCCTGTTCCCAGAGTTGGCTGGCCAGCCGAACCGTGGCCTGATCCACCATCCGCCCCTCCACCGCCACCGCACCTTTTCCCGCCGCCCTGGCCTGGGCGTTCGCCTCGATGACCTTGGCCGCCAGATCAATTTCCGCCTGCGAAGGCGTGAACACCTCGTTGATGATGTCGATCTGGGTCGGGTGAATGGCCCACTTGCCGTCGCAACCCAGGGCCGAGGCCATGACCGCGGACCGGCGCAGTCCGTCCAGGTCCTTGAAGTTGCCGTACGGTGCGTCGATGGCCATCCTGCCGAAGGCCTTGGCATGCATCACCATGTTGCTCAGGGTGAAGTGCCACCGGTGTCCCGGGTACAGTTCCTCCTCCTTCTCGCCGTGGCCGGAAATGGACACAAGCCGGGCGCCGATGGAGGCGGAGTAGTCGGCAATGCCGAACACCAGGGTACGCACCCGGTCACTCGCCTGCACAATATCAGAGGCGCGCAGCAACCCCTCGGCGGTTTCAATGGAGGCCTCGATGCCCACCCCGGTCTCGCTGGCCCTGCCTGCCATCTCGATGCCGTTGAGCAGGCGGTCGGCGAAGAAAACGTCACCCGGGTTGTTCACCTTCGGCAGGACAATGGCATCGATGAGATGGCCGGCTTTCTCGCTCACCTCGAGCAGATCCCGATAGGCAAAGGGGGTGTCGAGCGCATTGATGCGCACGGTCACTGTTTTGCGGGACCAGTCGAGTCCGAGCAGGGACTCGATGACCTGTGCGCGGGCCGCTTCCTTGGCATCCAGCGGCACGCTGTCCTCGAGGTCGAGCATGATCACATCGGCCTGGCTGTCCTGGGCCTTGACGTGCATTTTCTGCAGATGCCCGGGAACGGAAAGGTTGGATCGTCGTGGTTTCATGGAGGCTCCTTGGTGAAGAGAGGTGGTGGTTGATGCGCCAAAATGTGTTGAAGGGCACTGTCCGTGGACAGGAAGGCCGTTCATTGTTTGCGGTCGAGGCGTGGACGGACAGAGGCGAGGCCCCGCTTCTTTGCTCGGCCGAGGGTTCACACCCCGGGAGCGGACAGTCTCAGAAATTGAACCACTTCTTTTTTTTCCGGGCGCTCACCACCGCGACCCGGTTGCGGCCGGCATGCTTGGCCTCGTAGAGGCCTTCGTCGGCCAGGGCGATGAAGTCGTTCTTGGTAAATCCGGTGCCGGTGGGGCGGGCGCTGGCCACGCCGATGCTGATGGTGATCCGGTAGGTTTCGCGGCCATCGTCGAAGACGTGTTCTTCGGTGGCCTTGCGGATTTTTTCGGCGACCACCAGGGCCTCTTCGATACCGGTTTCCGGCAGGACAAAGACGAACTCCTCCCCCCCGTAGCGGGCGATGAGGTCGTATTCCCTGATGATGGCCTTGGTGACGCGACAGAATTCGCGCAGGAGAAAATCACCGGTCTGGTGACCGTGGGTGTCGTTGAATTTTTTGAAATGATCGATGTCCGCCAGCAGCAGGGAGAGGGTCCGTTCGGTGCGGATCGCCCGGTTGATTTCCGCGTCGAGGAAGTTCTGAAAATAGCGGTGATTGTAAATCTCGGTGAGACCGTCGAGGTTGGCCAGGTTTTCGAGCAACCGGTTTTTCTGGGCCAGTTCCTCGGTGAGTTTTTCCAAGGCCATCTTCGATTTGATCAGTTCGCGGTTCATCTCCTCGTAGGAGAGGTTGAGCAGGCTCAGGCGGAGGTTTGCCTCCTGGAGAATCTCCGCCACCGAGCGGACCGAGTGGAGGGTGATGCCGAAGGATTGGGCCGACTGTTCGACCACCTTGTCGAGCTGCTTGAGGATGCGATTGATTTCGGTGGGTTTGAGACCCAGCAGTTGCTTCGCCTCGGCGCGGAACTGCTTGTGGTGCAGTTCCGGCGTGGATGAAAAGAACAGTTGGATCAGCAGGTCGGCCAGATGCACGGCCCTGATGTTCTGGCAGTGGCGTCGGCTGGTTTCCGCACAGGCCAGGGGCTGGTGGTGGTAGCGGATGGGCAGGAGCAGGCTTTCCGGAAATCCCCAGGCGCGGGCCACGGCCGAGCCGACCTCGGTGTGGGAAACGCCCAGCAGTTCGCGCTCGACCTGATCCACGTCGAGTGGTTGGTCGTTCTCAGGGGACTGCAGCCGCTGCAGCACCTGGTCGTATTCGTCCGGCAGGGTGGCGGCCAGGATGAGGCGGCCGATGTTCTGCAACAGGCCGCAGACGAAGGCCTCCTCCGTATCGGCGCCGGGCACCTGCTCGAGGATCAGTTTGCTGGCCGCCGCGCCGATCAGCGACCGCTCCCAGAACTGCTCGAAATCAAACAGCCGGCTGTGCTTTCTGCCCTTCATGGCAAGGAAGGAAAAACTGAGCACGAGGCTGCGCACCGCGTTGATGCCGAGGATGGACACCGCCTGGTTGATCGAGGAGATCTGCTGCGGGAAACTGTAAAAGGAGGAATTGGCGACCCGCAGGATTTTCGTCGAGAGGCCGGTGTCAGTGGCGATCAGGCCGGCAATGTCGGTGAGGGAGGTTTCTTCGCTGTCGGTGAGAGTGAGAATCTGCGCGGCGATGAGCGGCAGGGTGGGCAGTTCCCTGGAGGCGAGGACAGCGTGCAGCGTTTCTTCCGGCGACCTGTTCATGCTCGTACCTGCTGGGGTGTGCAGTGGGGGCGGAGGGTGTGCCCAGGACAGGGCTCCTGCTGGTCCAGTATAGTAGTTTCTCCGGGCGATGTACAAAGAACTGATAAAAAACGCAACGATCAGGGCGAATGCTCATTCATTCGGGTAGGAACAGGCGGCGCCGGTGTAGGTGCGGAAGTCGAGGGTTCGGCCGACACTGTCCACGTACCCCGGGGTGAGCGGAATCTTGCCGCCGCCGCCGGGGGCATCGAGGGCGTAGGTGGGCACGGCCATGCCGGACAGGTGGCCGATGAGTTGGCGCATGATGGCCTGGCCGGTGTCCACGGTGGTGCGGAAATGGCCCGTGCCCCTGGTCAGGTCAGCCTGGTAGAGGGCATAGGGCCGGACGCGGATGCGCAGCAGGGCATACAGGAGTTGCCGCATGGTCTGGGCATCGTCGTTGACGCCGCGCAGCAGCACCGTCTGGCAGCCCAGGGGAATGCCGGCATCGGCCAGCAGGGCGCAGGCTCGTTCCGCCTCCGGGGTGATTTCGGCGGGATGGTTGAAATGGGTGTTGAGGTAGAGCGGGTGAAACTGCCTGAGCATTGCCGCCAATTCCGGCGTGACCCGCGACGGCAGGGTGCAGGGGATGCGGGTGCCGATCCTGATGGTGGCGATGGAGGGAATGGTCCGCAGTTCCCGCAGGATAGCCTCCAGTCGGCTGTCGGCAAGCATGAGCGGATCGCCCCCGGAGAGGAGCACGTCGCAGATGGCCGGCGTCCGCCGCAGGTAGTCGATTCCGGCGGCGATGGTCCGGTCGTCGATCACCATGCCCGGTTTGCCGACTTTGCGTTTGCGGGTGCAGAACCGGCAGTACATGGCGCATTCGTTGCTCACCAGGAACAACGCCCGATCGGGGTACTTGTGCACCAGGCCGGGCACCGGGCTGAGGTTTTCCTCGTCGAGCGGGTCTGCCAGGCCGGCGGGGTCATCGAGTTCCCGCAGGTCGGGAACGGCCTGTTTCCAGAGCGGCGGACCTACCCGGCGGATCAGGTCGAGGTAGTACCCGCTCACCCTCAGGGGATAGACGGCATGCACGGCGCGAAGCGGCTCGACCGGCAGATCAAGCTCTTCGGCCAATTGTTCCGGGGTGTGGACAAAGGCGGGGACGGGGCGGGCAGGAGACATGAAAACCGGGACGATAAAAAGGATTTCCTAGCAGCCGAAAACGGAACCGGAGGCGCGGCGACGGTGTTCGGGTCGCAGCGCCTCCGGGGAGCGGGCGTCGGCAGGTGGGCTACATCATGCCAAGCGCCTTGGGCAGCCACAACGACATGGCCGGCCAATAGGTGGCCAGGACCAGGAACACCAGCATGGTCAGCAGCCAGGGCCAGACAGCCACGGTCAGTTCGGTGATCCCCATCTTGGTCAGCCCCGAGGCGACATAAAGGTTCAAACCAACCGGCGGGTGGCACATGCCCACTTCCATGTTGACCACCATCAACACGCCCAGGTGAATCGGATCGATGCCGAGCTGCATGGCTATCGGGAAAACGATGGGCGCGAAGATGAGCATGATCGACGACGGCTCCATGAAGTTGCCGGCCATGAGCAGGATGACATTGACCGCCAGCAGGAAGGCGATCTTGCCGAAGCCCATTTCAATCATGAATGCGGTCAGTTGCTGGGGGATGTTCTCATTGGCAAGGGTGAACGAGAACATCACCGCATTGGTGATGATGTAGAGCAGCATGGCCGACATGTTGGCCGAGTTGAGCAGGATCTTGGGCACGTCCTTGAGACCGATGTCCTTGTAGATGAACACCGCCACCACGAAGGCGTACACCGCACTCATCGCCGCCGCCTCGGTGGGGGTGAACATGCCCGAGTAGATACCGCCCATGACCACGATGATGAGCATCAGGCCCCAGGCCGATTCACGGAAGGCGCGCAAGCGCTGGCGCCAGCTGGCCTTGGGCTGACGGGGATAGTTGAACTTGCGCGCCCGGTACCAGGTCATGCCGCCGAGCATGGACGCCAGGGCGATGCCGGGGATAACACCGGCCATGAACAAGGCGCCCACCGAGGTGTTGGTGGCGATGGCGTACATGACCATGACGATGGACGGCGGAATGAGGATGCCCAGCGCGCCCGAGGTGGTGATGACGCCGGCGCCGAAGCGCATCGGGAACCCCTCCTTGATCATGCCCGGGATGAGAATGGAACCGATGGCCACGACCGTGGCCGGCGAGGAGCCGGAAACGGCGGCGAACAGGGCGCAGGCGAGAACACCGGAGAGGGCGAGACCGCCGTGCCAGTGGCCGACCATGGAGGTGGCGAAATTGATCATCCGTTGGGCCACACCGCCATGGGTGAGGAAATTACCGGCCAGGATGAAGAAGGGGATGGCCATGATCTCGAATTTTTCGATGCCCGAGAACAGTTTCAGGGCCACGGATTCCAGCGGCACCTGGGTCATGGTGAACAGAAAGGTGAGAACCGTGAGCCCAAGGGAAATGGAGATGGGCATTCCGGTCAGCATCAGGGCGATGAGAATGCTGAAGAGAACGAGTGAGCTCATTAGTACCCCTCCTTGTGATCGCCTGCGGGCGAAGTGGCCAGTTCTTCGCGGATGACGGTGGATTCGTCCACACCGTCCACATGGGCGTGGTCATGGTGCGGCAGTTCGCCGGAGCGAATGAATCGGACCAGCACCTGCAGGAAGCGGAAACACATCAGGGTGGAGCCCAGCGGAACGGCACTGTAGACCGCCCAGGTCGGCCATTCCAGATCCGGGGTGGTGGGGCCTGGGAACATGTCGGTGGTATCGAACCCTAGCAGGTTGAACAGGGCGTAGTGCATGCCGTTTTCCCAGATGAAATGGGTGCCGAAATAGGCCACGATACCGGTGAAGGTGGCGCCGGCAAGCAGCGCGAACATGATGAACTTGTTGCGCAGTTTGGGTTTCATTCGGTTGACGAGCACGTCGACGCCGACGTGGATACCGGTGCGGACGCCGTAGGCAGCGCCGAATTTGGCCATCCACACGAACATGATGATGCAGAGTTCCTGGGCCCAGGCAAGGTTGAGTCCGAGCAGCCAATCCTGGACCACGGGGATGGGGTAACCGGAGGCGTAGCGATGGATAACGGCGACAAATATAATCAGGACAGCCCCACCCATGAGAAAGGAGATGAACACTTCCTCAAGGTGATCGAGAAATTTCAACATGCCTGCAATCTCCGTGGAAAAAAATAGGGCGGAGGGCCTGCGCGCTCCGCCCTTGAAGAGTCAGTTTTCAGGAGCCCCGATTATTTTTTGAAATCAACGGCCTTGTAGAAAGAGTCGATGGTCTCCTTGCCGATGCGGCTGGCCATTTTGTCGTGAACGGGGAGCATGGCAGCCTTGAAGGCGGCCCGCTCTTCCGGGGTCAGGGTGGTGACCTCGGTCTTGCCGGAGGCCTTGACCGATGCCAGATCCCTGTCGTTCATCTCCTTGGCGATCTTGTTGGCATAATCGGTGGCCTCATTCAGGGCGGTTTCCAACTGGGTGCGGATATCTGCGGGCAGACCTTCCCAGAATTTCTTGTTGACGATGACCGCGTAGCCCAGGTAGCCGTGGTCGGTGATGGTCATGTACTTCTGCACCTCATGCATTTTCTGGGTGTAGAAGTTGGAGATCGGGTTTTCGGCTCCATCGACAACGCCGGTCTGCAGGGCTTGGTAGACCTCGGAGAAGGCCAGCATCTGCGGGATGGCCTTGATGGTGCGCATCTGCTCCTCGAGCACCTTGGAGTTCTGGATACGGAATTTTTTTCCTTTGAGGTCTGCCGGTGTTTTCATCGGCGAGTTGGCGGAGAAGGACTTGAAGCCGTTATCCCAGTAAGCCAGCCCGAGAATGCCTTTGGGGGCCAGTTTGTCGAGCAGGGCCTTGCCTGCCGGACCCTTGGTCACCTTGTGCAGGTCGTCATAGTCATTGAAGATGAAGGGCAGGTCAAAGACTTCGAAATCCTTCACACCCAAGGGACCGAACTTGGCCAGCGAGGGGGCGAGCATCTGCACGGCGCCCAACTGCAGGGCCTCCATCTCTTCCTTGTCCTTGTACAACTGGCTGTTCGGATACACCTCCACCGTGACCTTGCCCTGGGTCAGTTCTTCGGCCCGCTTCTTGAAAAAGTCGGCGGCCAGCCCTTTGGGTGTGTCCTGGGCGACAACATGGCTGAATTTGATGACGATGGGTTCCGCCACGGCCGCGCCGGCCAGGAAAACAGATGCAACCGCCAGGACTGCCAAAGACTTCGTGATCTTGCTCAACATGGTACATCCCCCTTTGTGTTGATGGTGCGATCGATGGCGGAAGGGGAGGGCAACCCCTCTTCCTTCTGCCCCTAAACCTCAAACCGTCAAACTTTAAACGATCGAAATTCATTGACCAAGGGAAAACGCCATCGCCATGGGAAGAAATAAGTGGTGTTCGGCAACTGAGAGACATTTCCGAGGAAAGCTGTGGCTGCCACTGTGTGGTGGGGGAGGATGGTTGACGGCCCAGGCAGGCTGGTTCTTTCAAATGTGACGAGAAAGTGGGAGACGTGAGCGGGAGGGGGAAAGGGAAGGGGGAAAGGGAAGGGGAGGGACCAAAAAAAAATCGAGATTGCCCGGAGGGCAATCTCGATGGTGAGCACGGTGGACCGGGTCCACCGTTGTGCCGAATGGAGGATCAGTGGTCGATGGTGAAGGCAGCCTTGAGGTATTCCCTGTTCAACCGGGCGATGTTGCGGATGGTGATGCCCTTGGGGCAAACAGCTTCGCACTCGCGATGGTTGGTACAGTTGCCAAAGCCATCCTTGTCCATCTGCATGACCATGGCGATGGCCCGCTTCTTGGCCTCCAGCTGACCCTGCGGCAGCAGGGCGAACTGGGAGACCTTGGCGCCGAGGAACAGCATCGGGGTGCCGTTGGGGCAGGCGGCGGCGCAGGCGCCGCAACCGATGCAGGCCGCCGCGTCCATGGCCTGCTCGGCCACGTGCTGCGGGATGAGGATGGTGTTGCCGTCCTGGGGCGAACCGGTGTTGACCGAAACATAGCCGCCTGCCTGGATGATGCGGTCCAGGCCGGAGCGGTCGACGATCAGATCCTTGACGATCGGGAAACCCTGCGAACGGAAGGGCTCGATGACGATGGTGTCGCCATTCTTGAACCGCCGCATGTGCAACTGGCACAGGGTGGTTTCCTTGTCCGGACCGTGGGCGGTGCCGTTGACCACCGCGCCGCACATGCCGCAGATACCCTCGCGGCAGTCGTGGTCGAAGGCGATGGGTTCGAGGCCCTTGATGGTGAGCCATTCGTTGAGCACGTCGATCATTTCCAGGAAGGAACTGTCGGTGCTGATGTCCTTGAGAGCATGTTCCTCGAAAGCACCTTTTGCCAGAGGACCATTCTGTCGCCAAATTTTAACTATTATATTGATCGTTTTCGATGACATGGGCGTTCTTCTTACGTTGTATTTAAACTGCCGTGATGAATCTGTGGATACGATGCCTACAGATTGGCATTACTTGTAGCTGCGCTGCGAAGGTGTAACGTTTTCGAAGGTCAGCGGTTCCTTGTGGAGAACCGGAGCAGTGCCCTGTCCCTTGTATTCCCAGACGGCGACATGGCTGAAGTTGGCGTCGTCACGCTTGGCCTCGTTCTCCTCGGTCTGGCTTTCTTCACGGAAGTGACCGCCGCAGGACTCCTCGCGACTGAGGGCGTCCAGGGCAAGCAACTCGCCGAACTCGAGGAAGTCGGCCACACGGCCGGCCCGCTCGAGCGACTGGTTGAGTTCCTGGCCGGAACCCGGAACGATGACCTTGTCCCAGAACTCGGCCCGGATCTCCGGGATCCGCTTCAGCGCATGCTCCAGGCCGGCCTTGTTGCGGGCCATGCCGCAGTCGTCCCACATGATCTTGCCGAGTTCCTTGTGGAAGTGGTCCACGGTCTGGCCGGCCTTGCCTTCCTTGGTGTTCTTCAGCAGTCTGGCGGTCTGGTCCCTGACCGCGGAGGCAGCGGCCTCGAAGGCAGGATCGTTGGTGTTGGTCGGTACCGGCGGCACGGTGGCCAGGTAGTTGCCGATGGTGTAGGGCAGCACGAAGTAGCCGTCGGCCAGGCCCTGCATGAGAGCAGAGGCGCCCAGGCGGTTGGCGCCGTGGTCGGAGAAGTTGCACTCGCCGGTGGCGTACAGACCGGGGACCGTGGTCATCAGGTGGTAGTCGACCCACAGACCGCCCATGGTGTAGTGAACGGCAGGGTAGATGGCCATCGGCTCCTTGGTCGGGTCACTGTCGGTGATCTTCTGGTACATATGGAACAGGTTGCCATACTTTCTCAGGACCACGTCCAGGCCGTCGCGTTTGATCGCCTCGGCAAAGTCGAGATAGACACCGAGGCCGCTCTCGCCGATACCGTGGCCCTCGTCGCAGGCCTGCTTGGCGTTCCGGGAGGCCACGTCACGGGGCACGAGGTTGCCAAAAGAGGGGTATTTGCGCTCGAGGTAATAGTCACGCTCCGCCTCGGGGATGTCATTGGCGTGCCGTTTGTCCCCCTTGGCCTTGGGCACCCAGACGCGACCGTCGTTGCGGAGGCTTTCGCTCATGAGCGTCAGCTTGGACTGGAACTCGCCGTGGACCGGGATGCAGGTCGGGTGAATCTGCACGTAGCACGGGTTGGCGAAACCGGCGCCGCGCTTGTAGGCGCGCCAAGCGGCGGTGACGTTG
>JAGODN010000362.1 GCA_017998195.1 Desulfobulbus sp.
CCTGCCGCGAGGGCAAAAATCACGCCAGCCCCAACGCCGGCTATCCGGAGGCCGCCTTTGCCGGAGCTCTCGGGGTGCGCCTGAACGGCCCCAACGTCTACCACGGCGTGCTCGTCGACAAGCCCTTCCTGGGCGCAGCCTTCGGCCCGGTCACCCGGGCCCACATCGCCCGCGCCTGCCGGCTGATGACCTGGACCGCGGTGTACGGCGGCCTCGCCGCCTGGCTGCTGTCCCGGCTCCTCGCCTGATCCCGCCGGGCGGCGGGCTCAGGCCGCGGGCAGGCTGATGGTGAAGGTCGAGCCCTGGCCCGGGGTGCTGTCCACCGCCACCGCGCCGTGGTGGGCCTGGGCGATGTGCTTGACGATCGACAGCCCCAAGCCGGTGCCGCCCTGGTCGCGGCTGCGCGCCCGGTCGCAGCGGTAGAACCGCTCGAACAGCCGTCCCAGGTGCTCGCGGCCGATGCCCGGGCCGTTGTCGCTCACCCTGAGCCGCACCTCTCCCTCGCCCGTCTCGCTCGTGCCCGCCTCACAGCGCAGCACCACCCGCGCCCCGGGCGGGCTGTAGGTGACGGCGTTCTGCAGCAGGTTGATCACCGCCTGTTCGAGCAGCGGCGCGTTGATGGCCGCGCGCAGGCCGCCGTCCCCCTCCACCCGCACCTCGATCCCCCGCTCCGCGGCCTGCACCGCGCAGGTCTGCACGGCGCTCTCCAGCACCGGCCGCACCGGTGCCGGGGCGAGGGTGATCGCCTCGTGGCCGTCACGGTTCTCGATGCGCGAGAGCGTCAGCAGGTCGTCGACAATGGCGTCCAGCCGCCCGGCCTGGCGCAGAACGATGTCGAGGAAACGGCGGGCATTGTCCGTGTCCTCCAGGGCGCCGTCGAGCAGGGTTTCGACGTAGCCGCGGATGGCGGTGATCGGCGTCTTCAGTTCGTGGCTGACATTGGCCACGAAATCCTGGCGGATGTGCTCCAGCCGGTTGAGCCGGGTCAGGTCGTGCAGCACCAGCAGGACGCCCATGCTGCGTTCCTGCTCGTCACGCAGGGGCACGGCCCGGGTCTGCAGGAGCACCGGCTCGGTGCCGGTGGGCAGGCTCACCCGCCGGTCCTGGCGGCTGTTGTCGGCCAGGGTGCGGTCGATCAGGTCGAGCAGTTCCGCGTGGCGGAGCACGCCTTCCACCGCCTTGCCCTGGACCCCCTCGGCCGGCAGGTTGAACAGGGTGGCGGCGGCCTGGTTGAGGCGAATCACCCGCCGCTCGGCGTCGATGGCCACCACCGGGTCGGCCATGCTGGCGAACATGGCCTCCAGTTCGTTGCGCTGCTGGATCATGAGGCGGATGCGGCGGTCGATCTCCGCGCCCATGCGGTTCAGGGCCGCGGCCAGGGCGGCCATCTCGGTGGACAGCCCCTCGCCGCCGGCGGGCGCGAGCTGCATGGTTTCGCCCCGGGCCAGCCGCTCCGCGCCCAGGCGCATCTCCTCCAGCGGCCGGCTGATCCGCCGCGCACTGGTGTAGGACAAGAGGGCGGCGAGCCCGACCACGGCCAGGCCGATGGCGGCGAACTTCCAGTTGAGCGAGGCCAGCATGGCCTCCACCGGGGTCACCGGGATGGCCAGGCGGAGCACGCCCCGCCGGTCCGTCTCGACCACCTCCACCGGCACCGCCGCATAGAGCATGGACTCGCCCACGGTGCGGCTCGGCCGCACCGCGAAACCGGTGGCGCCGGCAAGGGCCTCGGCCACCTCGGGCCGGCCGCCGTGGTTGTCCATGAGCTGCGGATCCTCGCTGGAATCGGCCAGCACCCGGCCGTCCCGGTCGATCACGGTGATGCGGGTGGCGGCCCGCCGGCCGGTCTGGCGGACGAACTCGGCGAACCGCTCGGGATCGCCCTTGCTGAGGATGGTGATGGTCGGTTCGAGCAGCAGGGCGCGCTCGCGGATCTCGCCCTCCAGGTGGTGGAGGAAGAACGAGTGGCCGGTGGTGGTGGCCAGCCAGGCGATGAGCACCGTGGCCAGCAGGGTGATGCCCACGCAGGCCGGAAAGATCTGCCAGAAGAGACGGACGTTGCGCATGATGGTTCCTGCCGGGGTTGGAGAGAGGCCGCCCGGGAGACGGACGGCGGAAGGCGACCGACCGGGACGCCCTATTCGCGCAGCCGGTAGCCGATGCCGCGCACCGTTTCGATGCAGCTGCCGGCCGGGCCGAGCTTGCGGCGCAGGCCGAAGATCTGCACGTCCACGGCCCGCGGGGTGATGCTGTAGTCGTAGCCGCGCACCTGGTCGATGATCTGCTGGCGGGAGAACACCCAGCCCGGCCGTTCGGCGAGCAGGGCGAGGATGGTGAACTCCGAGGCGGTGAGCTGGACCGGTTCGCCGTCCACCCGCACCTCGTGCCGGCCCGGGTGGATCTCCATGCCGTGGCGGGCGATCACGCCGTCACCGTCGTCCGGCCGCCGGGCCGCCTCCGGGACGCGGCGCAGGGCCGCCTCGATGCGGGCCACCAGCACCCGCGGGCTGAACGGCTTGGTCACGTAGTCGTCCGCGCCGCAGCCCAGGCCGGTGATGATGTCGTCCTCCTCGCCCTTGGCGGTGAGCATGATCACCGGCAGGCCGCGGGTGGCCTGCTGCTCGCGCACCGCCCGGCAGACCTCGATGCCGTCGCGGCCGGGCAGCATCAGGTCGAGCACCATGGCGTCGAACCGTTCCCGCTCGAGCAGCTGCAGGGCCTCCTCGCCGGTGTCGGCGCAGGTCACGTTGAAGCCGGCGCGGATCAGGTTGTAGCTGACCAGCTGCTGGATGTCGGTGTCGTCCTCGACGACGAGTATGGCCGGTTTGTCCACGTGCTCTCCCTGGCGGTTGGTGCGGTTGGCTGGTCAGCATATTAGGGCGCAGCCCGGCGCGTGCAAGCCAAAAAGCGGTCGCTAACACTCTCCTAACCAATTGCTAACCCTGCGGTAACGAACCGCCGGTACAAAGAAAAGATACTGTACCGCAC
>JAGODN010000361.1 GCA_017998195.1 Desulfobulbus sp.
GCTCCACACACTGGCCGAGCAGCAGCACCGTCCGCTCGAGCCAGGAGCAACCGCCCGCCTCGATCAGGTGCTTGGGCCGCCCCATGCGCCGACTGCGGCCGCCGATGAGCACGCAGCCCCAAACCGGTCCGATATCGGCCGGCACTGTCGCCATCACGCCAGGTTCGGCGACCGGGGAAAGACCCCGGCCTCGGTCCCGCGCGCCAGCAACTCGCGCATGGCCTGCAGGCCCTCATCGCCGAGATCACGGGAGAAGCGGTTGACGTACAGGCCGATGTGGCTCTGCATCACTGCCTCGTCCATCTCCTGGGCATGTTGGCGGATGTAGTCCCAGCCCTCGTCCGGGTGGGTGTCGGCCCAGCGGATGCTGGCCGCGATGGCCGCGTCGATGGCCGCGCGCACCTCGGGGGCCAGGGTCCGGCGGGCGACGATGCAGCCGAGCGGGATGGGCAGCCCGGTGATTGCCTCCCACCAGGCGCCCAGGTCCTGGACACAGTGCAGGCCGCGCTCCTGGTAGGTGAAGCGGCTTTCATGGATGATCACGCCGCCGTCCACCTCGCCGCTGACCAGGGCGTCCATGATCCGGTCAAAACGCATCACCACCAGGTTGCGGCAGCCCGGGCGGTAGAGGCGCAGCAGCAGGGCCGCGGTGGTGTACTCGCCGGGGATGGCGATCCGCCACTGCTCCACGGTTCCGCCGCGGCCGCCGGCGGTGATCAGCAGGGGCCCGCAGCCGCGCCCCAGGGCCGCGCCGGCCTGGAGCAGGGCGTAGCGGTCGAGCACGTGGCCGAGCGCGTGGCAGGAGATCTTGCTCACATCCATGCGCCCGGCCAGGGCCCAGGCGTTCAGGGTTTCCACGTCCTCCAGCACCGGCTCGGCAAAGGTCGCGCCCTGCAGGTCGATGCGGCCGTGCACCAGGGCGTTGAAGATGTAGGTGTCGTTGGGACAGGGCGAAAAGCCCAGGGTCAGGGGGATGGGGTCAGTCATGAGGCAGTCCTTGGATGAGCAGCGCCGCGGCCCGGCCGCAGCGGTCGCTGGCCGCACGCAGCCGCCAGGTGCGCGGGTCGCGATCCTCGACCAGGTTGGAGACGCAGCGCAGTTCGAGGAGCGGCAGGCCGTATTCTAGGCACACCCGGGCCGCGGCCGCGCCCTCCATGTTTTCGCACAGGGCTTCGTGGCGGCGGGCGAGCAGGTCGCCGCGGCGACTGGTGGCGCTGACGCAGTTCACGGTGACAAAGGTGCCGCGCCGACAGTGGATGCCGTGGCCGGCGAGGAGGACATCCGCCTCCTGCAGCAGCGGCCGGTCCAGGTCAAAGGCGTCGACAATCTCCAGCGTGTCGCTGCGCAGCGAGGTGATCGTCTCCTCGTCGCAGATGCCCAAATCACCCAACACCTCGCGCTCGGCCAGGCAGAGGTCCAGCAGGTCCGCACCACCCTCGGGCCGCCGATAGGCCCCGGCCACGCCGATGTTGATCACGCCCCGGTACCGGGGAGCGCCCGCAGCCTCGCGACGGGCGAGCAGCACACTCAGGCGCAGCGCGGTCTCCACCGGGCCGACACCGCAGACCAGCGACTCGAAGCGCGCGCCCGGGGGGCAAGCGCGCAGCAAAGGATCCAGTTCAAAGGGAGTGGCGGCTGTGACCAGGTACATGCTCTGTGCTGAAGGAGGAACAGGGAAGGACAGGTTGGGCGGAACGTGGCCTTGGGTGTAGCCGGCCCGCACAAAATCTTCCGTTGGCCGGAAAAGTCGGGTATCCTGCCGCGCCTTGGCCTCACCCAGAACACCGCAGACCGGAACACCGCATGACCGACACCACCCATCGGCTGGACGACTACGACTACCACCTGCCCCCGGAACTGATCGCCCAGCACCCGGCAACCCGGCGCGACCAATCCCGATTGCTGGTCTTGGATGGCGCGAGCGGCGCGCTCGACCACCGGCGGTTCACCGACATCACGGAGTGGCTGCGGCCCGGCGACCTGCTGGTGGTCAACACCACCCGGGTGTTCCCGGCCCGCCTGCTCGGTCGCAAGGAGAGCGGCGGCCGGGCCGAACTGTTCCTGCTCAACTATCCCCGCCCCTCGGCCGAAGGCGAAACGACCGGCCCCTGGCAGGAGGCCGCGGCGCCGGCCCTGATCAAGAGTTCCAAGCGGCCCAAGACGGGCAGCCAACTCGTGTTCAGCGATCACCTGCGCGCCCGGGTCGACGCCTACGCGGCGGACGGCAAGGCCACGGTGACCCTGCTCTTTCGGCCCGAGGCCGGCGAAACCCTGGATACCCTGCTCGAGGCGCAAGGCCGCATGCCCCTGCCGCCGTACATCAGCCGCGACAGCCTACCGGAGGACAGGCAGCGCTACCAGACCCGCTATGCCCGGCACATCGGCTCGGTGGCCGCGCCCACGGCCGGCCTCCATTTCAGTGACGAACTGCTGGCGGCCATCCGCGATGCCGGCGTGGAGATGGCCAGCATCGTCCTCCATGTCGGCTACGGCACCTTCGCGCCGGTGCGCTGCGCGGACATCCGCGATCACGTGATCCACCGCGAGGAGGTGGAAGTGTCGGCCGAGACCGCGGCGACCGTCAACCGCGTCCGGGCCGCGGGCGGCCGTATCTGGGCCGTGGGCACGACCACGGTGCGCACCCTGGAGTTCGCTGCCGACCCATCCGGCCGGGTGCAGCCACTGGCCGGCGAGTGCGACCTGTTCATCTACCCGGGCTACCGATTCCGGGTGGTGGACAACCTGATCACCAATTTCCACCTGCCGAAATCGTCCCTGCTCTTCCTGGTCTCGGCCCTGGCCGGCCGCGACCGCGTCCTCAATGCCTACCGGGAGGCGGTGGCCCGAGGCTACCGCTTCTTCTCCTACGGCGACGCCATGGCACTTATCACCCGGCCGTAACCATCGCCAAAACCGCCGACAGCCCGTCTCAGGTTTTCTGCAGCTTGCTGATGAACTGGTCCGCCTCGCGAATGGAGGCCTCCATCT
>JAGODN010000363.1 GCA_017998195.1 Desulfobulbus sp.
ATCACCGAGGCGCCGACCACCACCGCCAGCGCGGTGAGCAGCATGGGCCGGAAGCGGATCGCCCCGGCCTCGACCACCGCCTCGGCGAGCGGCAGGCCGTGGCTCAGCCGCAGTTCGATGAAATCGACGAGGATGATCGAGTTGCGCACCACGATGCCCGCCCCGGCCATGAAGCCGATCATCGAGGTGGCGGTGAAGAAGGCGCCCAGGGCCCAGTGGGCCGGCAGGATGCCGACGAGCGAGAAGGGGATGGCCGCCATCACCACCAGGGGGGTGACGTAGTCCTTGAACCAGCCGACCATGAGCATGTAGATGAGCACCATGACCACGCAGAAGGCCAAGCCCAGGTCGCGGAACACCTCCAGGGTGATGTGCCACTCGCCGTCCCACTTGATCGCCGGCCGCTCCTCGAAAAACGGCTGGCTCAGGTTGTACACCGTCACCGGCCCGGGCGCGCCGCCGAACCGGCCGGCGTCGAGCGCAGCCAGCCGCCTGTTCATCTGCAGGATCGGGTAGACCGGGCTCTCGGCGCTGCCGGCGACGTCGCCGGTCACGTAGATCACCGGCTTGAGGTTCTTGCGGTAGATGGGCTGGTCCACCGGCCGCTCCTCCACCCGCACCAGCTCGCGCAGGGGCACGAGCGGCGCCCGCGGGTCGCGCTCCGGCCGCAGCCCGAGGTCGAGCAGGGTGTCCACCCGGGCGCGGGCGGACTGCGGCAGCTGCAGGACGATGTCGATCTCCTCGCGGTCGCGCGGCTGGTGGAACAGGTCGATGGATTGGCCGGACAGGGCCAGGGCCACGGCCCGGCCGATCTCGGCCTCGGACAGGCCGTTCAGGGCCGCCTTTTCCTTGTCCACGACGAGCACCAGCTTGGTCCGGTCCTGTTCGCGGTACCAGTCGATGTCCACCACCCCGTCCGTTTCGGCGAAGATGGTTCGCACCTCCCGGGCCAGCGCCACCCGGCTCTGTTCGTCCGGGCCGTAGACCTCGGCCACCAGGGTCTGCAGCACCGGCGGGCCCGGCGGCACCTCGGCCACGGCCACGGCCGCACCATACTTTGCGGCGATGGCGGCAATGGCCGGGCGCACCCGGGTGGCGATGGCGTGGCTCTGCGCGTCGCGCTCGCCCTTGGCCCGCAGGTTCACCTGGATGTCGGCCACGGTGGGCCCTGTGCGCAGGAAGTAGTGGCGCACCAGGCCGTTGAAGTTGTAGGGAGCGGCCGTGCCGGCGTAGATCTGCCAGTTGACCACCTCGGGTTCGCGGCCGGTCGCCGCGGCCATTTCCGCCGCCACCCGGGCCGTCTGCTCCAGGGTCGAGCCCTCGGGCATGTCGAGGATGATCTGGAATTCCGACTTGTTGTCAAAGGGCAGCATCTTCACCTTGACCGCGCCGAAGACGACCATGGCGCAGGCCGCGACGAGCAGCGCCACGATCGCCGCGAAGAACCCGAGCCGCCAGCCGGCGTGGGCGAGCAGCGGGTCCATGATGCGGTGATAGAGCCGGGTGAACCAGTCGTCCGGGGCGTGGTCCGGGTCGTGGCCGCCCTCGTCCGCGGCGGTCGCCCCGGGCTTGTGCAGGATGCGGATGGCGGCCCAGGGCGTGACCGTGAAGGCGATCAGCAGCGAAAAGACCATGGCCGCCGAGGCGCCCACCGGGATGGGCCGCATGTACGGGCCCATCAGGCCGCCGACAAAGGCCATGGGCAGGATGGCGGCGATCACCGCCCAGGTGGCGAGGATGGTCGGGTTGCCCACCTCGATCACCGCGGCCACGGCGATCTCCCTGAGCGAGGCGCGCCGGTTGGCCGGCAGGCGGCGGTGACGGACGATGTTCTCGACCACGACGATGGCGTCGTCCACCAGGATGCCGATGGAAAAGATGAGCGCGAACAGGGTGATGCGGTTCAGGGTATAGCCGTACAGGTAGAACAGCAACAGCGTCAGCGAAAGGGTCGAGGGGATGGCCAGCAGCACGATGAGCGACTCGCGCCAGCCGAGGAAGAACAGGATCAGGACTGCGACCCCGAACACGGCGATGCCCATGTGCAGGAGCAGTTCGTTGGATTTCTCGGCCGCGGTCTCGCCGTAGTCGCGGGTGACGGTGACCCCCACCTCGGGCGGGATGAGCGTGCCTTTGAGATGTTCCACCTTGGCGAGCACCGTCTCCACCACCTGCACCGCGTTGGCCCCGGGCCGCTTGGCCACGGACAGGGTCACCGCGGCCTGCGGGTCGCCGGTGTCGCCGCTGCCGAACAGCACGTAGGACCGGGGTTCCTCCGGGCCGTCGCTGATCCGCGCCACCTCCTCCAGGTAGACCGGCCGGCCGTCGTGCACCCCGACCACGATGCGGCCCGCCTCGGCCGCCGAGGCGAGGAAGGCGCCGGTCTGCACGGTGATCTCCGTGTTCCGGCTGCGCAGCACGCCCGAGGGCGACTGCTGGTTGGCGGCGCGCAGCCGCTCGGCCAGGTCGGCCGGGCTCAAGCCCCGGGCACTGAGGGCCTGCGGATCGAACTCCACCCGCAGCTGCCGCCGGGCGCCGCCGATGAGCCGGGTCTCGGCCACCTCGAAGATGGACTTGATACTGTCGTCCACCTGGGCGGCCAGCCGGCGCAGGGTGAAGTGGTCGTAGGTTTGCGAATGGAAGGTGAGGGCGAGGATGGGCACGTCGTCGATGCTGTGCGGCTTGATGAGCGGTCGCGAGACGCCGTGCGGGATGCGGTCGAAGTTGGTCTGCAGCTTCTGGTTGAGGCTGACGATGGCCTCCTCGAAATTGGTGCCCACGTAGAAACGGGCGATGAGCAGGCACTGGCCGGGGGTGGAGGTGGAGTAGATGTATTCCACCCCGGGCAGTTCGTAGAGCAGCTTCTCCATGGGCACGGCCAGCCGCTGCTCGACCTCCTCCGGGGTGGCGCCGGGCATGGTGACGATGACGTCGATCATCGGCACCTTGATCTGCGGCTCCTCTTCCCGGGGCAGCAGGGTG
>JAGODN010000364.1 GCA_017998195.1 Desulfobulbus sp.
GGCTTCACCCGCACCATGACCACGGCCAGGGTGAAGGCGCCCTTGTCGTATTCCAGGGCCATGGCCGTGGTCATGGTGCGGGTGAAGCCCTTGATGTTGCCGCCGAGCATCATGGAAATGCCGATCTCGGAAATGACGCGGCCAAAGGCGGAGATCACCGCTGCGGCGATGCCGAAGCGGCCCTCGCGCAGCACCACCAGCGCGGTCTGCCAGGGACCGGCGCCGAGCGTCTGGGCGGTGCGGCGGTAGCGCTCGTCCACCCGGCTGACCGCGGCGACGGTCAGGGCGGCGATGAGCGGCACGATCAGGATCACCTGGCCGATGATCATGGCCTGCTGGGTGTAGAGCAGGTCGAGCGGCCCGAGGATGCCACGCCGGGAAATGAACATGTAGACGAACAGGCCGATCACCACCGTGGGCAGGGCCAGGAGGGTGTTGAGCAGGGTAATGATCGCCCGCCGGCCCGGCACCCGGCCGTAGGCCACGAGAAAGCCGAGCGGTATGCCCCCCGCGGCGGCGATGACCGTGGCCAGGCAACTCACAGACAAGGACACGCGGACAATGGTGAACAGTTCCGGATCGAGCGACCAGACCAACCGGCCGGCGGCGACGAAGCTGTCGAGGAAGAAGCTCATGAAGGCGATGGTCGCAAGGTCGCACCGGGCGGACCCGCTACCGGGTCCACCCGGAAACGGCGGGCGAAGGGTGGCTTTAAGGGATCAGTGCTTGGCGTTGGGGAAGAACAGCGGCTCGCCGAAGGTGTCCTTGCCGAAATCGCGGATCAGGGCCTGGGCCTCGTCACCGGTCAGCCAGTCCATGAAAGCGGTGGCGCCCTTGGCGTTCACGTTCGGGAACCGCTCCGGGTTGACGGCGATCACCGCGATGTAGTTCATCAGCAGTTTGTCCCCCTCGACCAGCGGCACCAGGCCGATCTCCTTCTTCAAGGTCAGGTAGGTGGCCCGATCCATGAGCACGTAGGCCTTGCGGCTGTCGGCGTGGCGGGTGGTCACCTTGTTGCCCTTGCTGCCCTCGGCGAAGGTCTCGTACCAGGCGCCGGACGGTTCCACGCCGCTTGCCTTCCACACCTCCATCTCCTTGACGTGCGTACCCGACTTGTCCCCGCGGGTGACAAAGGGGGCACCGGCAGCGGCGATTTTGCGGAAGGCATCAACCGCGACCCGCATGCCCTTGACCCCTGCCGGGTCCTCGGGTGGTCCCAGGATGACGAAATCGTTGTACATCACGTCGCGACGGTCACGACCGTAGCCTTGGGCGACAAACTCGTCCTCGAGGGCGCGGGCGTGCACCATGACCATGTCAAACGAACCGGTCTGCGCCTTCTTCAGGGTGGCGCCGGTGCCGGCTCCCTCGTAAACGATGGTTGTGCCGGTCTTCGCTTCATAGGTCTTGGCGAGCAGGGGCACGATGCCGGCGTCGATCGGCCCGATGGTGCTGGAGAGTTTCACCTGGTCGGCCCGCACCAGGGATGGGCCACTGGCCAGGAAAAGCAGGGCGACAAACGACAGCGTCGCGGCAAACAGGGTACGGCGGGTGCACTGCATAGACAACCTCCTGCATAATGAAAAATGGGGCGACCAAACCCGGGCGCAGATCGCCCGCGGGATCGGCGCTGCCCCACGGATGGCGGGGCAGGACCACCCTGCCCCGCCGGATGGCATGCTTATTTCGCGTCGCCGAAGAACAGCGGCTTGCCGTGCAGGCTGTAGCCGGCGATCAACTGCTGGCCCTTGGCGGACATCAGCCACTGGGCCATTTCCTCGGCCACCGCGGTCTTGGCCTGCGGGTGCTTGGCCTGGCTCACCGGGATGAAGCCGTAGGGGTTGGCCAGCTGCTCACCACCTTCGCTGAGGATCTCCAGGTTGACCGGCACTTCGCGGCCGTACTTGTACTTGATGTAGGTGCCGCGGTCGGCCAGGGTGTAGCCCTGCTTCTCGTCGGTGATGGTCAGGGTCTTGCCCATGCCCTGACCCACGGAGAGGTACCAGGTTTTGGCGTCGGCCGGCTGCACCGACTTGATCTCGACCTTCTTGCCGTCCTTGTCCATGGAGCTGGTGGCATCCTCGAGGGCGACGCCGGACTTCTTCCACAGATCCTGCTCTTTCGCGTGCGTGCCGGAATCGTCACCGCGGGAGACAAAGGTCGCCTTGGCAGCGGCGATTTTCTTTAGGGCCTCGCCGCCCTCGGCCGTACCCTTGACCTTGGCCGGGTCGGCTGCCGGGCCGATGACGATGAAGTCGTTGTGCATCACGCCGTAGCGCTTGGTGCCGTAGCCGTCGGCGACGAATTTTTCCTCGCGGGCGGTGTCGTGGACAAAGATGGCGTCCACGTTGCCGTCCACGCCGTCACGGATGGCCGCGCCGGTGCCCTTGGCGATCACCTTCACCTGGATGCCGGTGTCCTTCTCGAGCGCCGGCAGGAGCACGTCGAGCAGCCCCGAATCCTGGGTCGAGGTGGTGGTGGACATCTTGATCACCTTGTCCGCGGCTCCGGCCGGGACAGCGAGGGTCATGGCCAGGAGCAGGCCGCCGAACAGTTGTGCTGTGTGCATGGGTTCTCCTTCTCGTTTTAGTGTGCTGATGGTGCAAGCGGAGGAGTTCTCCGCCGGGTGGACGGGGTTTTATCGGTTTTCCGGGAACACGATCTTGCCCGCCTGGCTGACATCGTAGCCGGGCAGGGCACGGGCCATCGCGCGGAAGGGATCGGACTGGAGCAGGCCGAAGAACGATTGGATGGGCTCTTCGAAGAAGACCTCGCGGCTGACCAGCAGGTCGAACCGCTCCCAGCGCAGCGGCACGAAGCCCAGGTCCAGGGCCCCGGCCACCGCCTCGATGGCCGGGCCGACGTCGGCGCGGCCGGCGAGGATCTCCAGGCCGACGTCCATGTGCCGGCCCACCTCGTGGTCGTAGCCAGTGATGCGGTCGCCGCGCAGGCCGGCCTTGTCCAGGTCGCGGT
>JAGODN010000365.1 GCA_017998195.1 Desulfobulbus sp.
TCGCCGTCCACAGGGGCAGGAGGGGGCCCCTGGACGGTCGGCGACCCTGCCTCGTCCTGCGCGCCAGCCTCTTCGAGAAAGCCGATGAAGGCCTCCTCCAGGGTTGCGGCACCCTGCCGCCGCTGCAGCGCCTGCGGCGTGTCGCTGACCAGCACCCGGCCGGCGTGCATGAGCGAAATGCGGTCGCAGCGCTCGGCCTCGTTCATGAAATGGGTGGAGATGAAGATGGTCACCCGGTCCCGGCGGGCCAGGTCGATCATCAGCTGCCAGAAGGTGTCGCGGGCGATCGGGTCCACGCCCGAGGTGGGCTCGTCGAGGATGAGCAGTTCGGGCCGATGGATCATGGCCACGGCGAGCGACAGCCGCTGGCGTTGGCCGAGCGGCAGGGTGGCGGGCAGGCGGTCGAGCTGGCCGGCAAGCCCGAAGCGCTCGACCATCTCCGTGACCCGGGCCGGGATCTCGCCTTCCGCCACCCGGAACAGGCGGGCATGCAGCACCAGGTTCTGCTCCACGGTCAGCTCGCTGTAGAGCGAGAAACTCTGCGACATGTAGCCCACCCGCCTCCGGCCGGCGATGTCGTGCGGGTCCACCGCGTGGCCGAACAGCCGGGCCTCGCCCGCGCTCGCCGGCAACAGGCCGGTGAGCATTTTCATGGTGGTGGTCTTGCCGCAGCCGTTGGAGCCGAGGAAGCCAAAGATCTCGCCGCGGCGGATGCGGAAACTCACCCGGTCCACGGCGGTGAAATCGCCGAAACGCCGGGTCAGGTCGCGGGCCTCGATGGCCACCTCGGCGTCCGCGTCCGCGGCCAGTGGCGGGAGGGTCACGGCCCGGTGGCCGCGCCGCCGCTCCTCGGGCAACAGGCCGATGAAGGCCGCCTCGAGCGTGTCCGCGCCGGTGCGTGCGCGCAGTTCGGCGGGCGTGCCTGTTGCCAGGAGACGGCCGCTGTCCATGGCCACCAGCCAGTCGAACCGGCCCGCCTCCTCCATGTAGGCGGTGGCCACGAGCACGCTCATCCCCGGCCTCCCCGCGCGGATGCGGGCGATCAGGTCCCAGAACTGGCTGCGGGCGAGCGGGTCCACGCCGGTGGTGGGTTCGTCGAGGATGAGCAGGTCCGGGTCGTGAATGAGGGCGCAGCAGAGGCCGAGCTTCTGCCGCATGCCGCCGGAGAGCTTGCCCGCCGGCCGGTCGAGGAAGGGCGCAAGGCCGGTGGCCGCGGTCAGCTGGTCGATGCGCCGGTGCCGCTCGGCCGCGTCGTGGCCGAACAGGTGGCCGAAGAAATGCAGATTTTCCGCCACCGACAGGGTCGGGTAGAGATTTTTGCCGAGCCCCTGGGGCATGTAGGCAATGTGCGGGCAGACCTGGTCCCGGTGACGGGCAGAGGCCATGTCGCCGCCGAGCACCTCGACCCGGCCGGCCTGGATGCGGCGCGCCCCGGCCGCCAGGGAGAGCAGGCTCGATTTGCCCACCCCGTCCGGGCCGATCATGCCGACCATGCGGCCGGCCGGCACCTCCAGGTCTATCCCGTCCAGGGCCAGGGTGGCGCGGTAGCGCAGACTGACCCCGGCCAGGCGAACAACGATCGCTGCCCTGTCACTGCCGTCCACGGTCATCCCCTTACGGCAGCCGGACCTGCAGTTCGGCCGGCCACTCGGCCTCGGCGTCGACGCGCACGTAGGCCATGCCCGGCAGGCCGGTCTTGACGTGGCGCATGTGCCGGCGGAGCAGGTCCGGGTCGATGCGCGCCTTGACCCGAAACATCAGTTTCTGCCGCTCACTGGCGGTTTCCACGGTCTTGGGGGTGAACTGGGCCACGTCGGCAACGAACGAGATGCGCGCCGGTATGACGAGGTCGGGCGCGGCGTCGAACACCAGCCGCGCCTCGCTGCCCATGGCGAGTTTACCGGCATCGGCGGTGGGCAGGAAAAAGGTCATGTGCACATCGCTCAGATCGACCAGGTTGAGCACCCGGCCGCCATTGCCGACCACCTCGCCGGACTGGGCGATGCGGTACTGGATGCGGCCGTCGGTGGGAGCGCGGAGCACGGTGTCGTCGATGTCCGCCTGCAGCCGTTCGATGGTCGCTGCCACGGCCTCGATGCGCGAATCGGCCTCGAGCAGTTCGGAGCGGGCGGTGGTGATGGCCGCCTCGGCCGCCGCCACCTGGGCCTCGGCAGCGCTGATGGCCGCCTGGTTGCCGAGGAAGGCGGCGCGGTGGTCATCCAGATCCTGCGCCGAGGTGGCGCCCTTGCGGGAGAGCACCTCGTAGCGGTTCAGCCGCTTGCGCGCCGCCTCCAGCTCGGCCTGGCGCTGTGTCACCACCGCGGCCGCGGCCTCCCGTTCGCTCTGCCGCTGCACCACCCGGCTGCGGCCGGTTGCCACGGCGACGCGCGCCTGCTCGAGCTGGGCCCGGGCCTCGCGCAGCCGGGCCTCCAGCTGCTGCGTGTCCAGGCGGGCGAGTTCCTGGCCGGCGGTGACAAAATCACCCTCGTTCACCAGGATCTCGCGGATACGGCCGCCCTCCCTGGCGGCGATATCGACCTCCACCGCCTCGATGCGGCCGTTGCCCCCGGCCAGCCCTGCGGCCAGGCCGGCCGGCCGCAGGTGCTGCCAGGCCAGCCAGGTGACCACGGCCAGCACAGCCAGGCCGATCAGCCAGGCCGCACGCCGCAGCCATACACGGGTCGCGGGCTGCACAGTGCGCCCCGGTCCGCTCAGGAACGCCCGGCGAACAGCCGGACGAACCAGAGCCGGAACATGCACCAGCGGCACAGCTTGCCCGCCGGCGAAAGATAGACTTTTCCCACGTGGATCAAGGTGCCGCAGCGGTCGCAGGCGACCGTGTCCGGACAGTGTTCCTCGGGAAAGGTGGTTGTCTCTGCCATGGTGCTCCCTCCATATAGGTCACCGGCGGCCGCAACGGTCCGCCCGGGACGAAATCTACCATTCACTGAACAGGGCAGCGCCCCGGCC
>JAGODN010000046.1 GCA_017998195.1 Desulfobulbus sp.
TCGGCTCCGGGGGAAGGTGGATCAGGCCATCCAGCCCTGGATTTCCGCATGCAGGGCCAGGTAGCGCTGCAGCGTGGCCGGATTCTTGCCGTATTTCTCGTAGGTTGCAAGGATGCTGACAAAGTCCTGTTCCGCCTTCTGCTCGTCCGCACCCGGCACGATGCCATCGGTGTAGATGTCGACCATCCGGTCGGCATAGATGACGATCTTCTCTTCCGGTGTCCGCAGGGTGTAATCGCGGACCGGCAGCCCCAGTTCCCTGGCCTCGGCCTCGGTCAGTCCGCCCCGGATGTGTTTCAGGATGATCTGGCGGATCGCTTCCTCGAGGCCAAGCTCCTCGGCCATCTTGGCGCCGATCTCGCCATGCTCCATGCCGTAGGTCCTGGCCTTGCCGAGATCGTGATAGATGGCGCCGCGGGCGAGCAGGTGTTTGTCCACCGGAATTTTTAACCGGCTGGCGATCTCCAGAGCCTTGCGCGCCACCTCCAGGCTGTGCTGGACCGCCTCGGTGGGGCAGCCGGCGTTGACCAGGGCAGCGGTATCCTTCATCAGCAGGTCCTCGGCCACATGGAGGAAAAATTCGGTAACCGCTTCCTCGCCCCAGGTCTCTTTGACATAGGACCTGTTTTCGGCGAGTGCGGCCAAATCGTGACGGGCCGCCTTGTGGTCGGGATGGTTGTCCAGCCAGTCGTGCAACGGCTGGTAGTCGTTGCCGGTCCGGCGGGCGCTTGTTTCCAGGTGTTTTGGGTAGGGAGGCATGATGTTCTCCTGAATGGTAGGTTGATGGATAGGGTTTGGGTTGAGGTTACAGGTTTTCCGCTTGCGGTTCCTCCCGCACGGTGCGGAGAAACAAAGGAATCGAAACGCAGAGCAAGGTGGCGACGATGGCAAAGGCCGGTCCATAGCCGAAAGACGCCACCAGAAGCCCGGTGACGATCGGACCTGCAGCATGGCCGACGTCGAAAATGGTACCGAAGGTGCCCATGGCGGCGCCGTAATGCCGGGCCTTGCAGAAATCAGCCACCAGCGCGGCCGAGGACGAAGTGACAAAGGCCTCGCCCAGGCCGAAGACCATGCCGGCAGCCATCAGCGCAACAAAGCCGGTGAGATGCGGGATAAGGGCAAAGGGGACGGCGCAGAGCAGCATGCCGGCCACGATCAGCGGCCTGCGGCCCCAGCGGTCGGAAACCTTGCCCATCACCGGTTTGGCGATCAGGGTCACCACGATCTGCACCCCCCAGATCAGGCCGGCATGAAAGACATTGAGCCCGGCAACGGTGACGGCATACACGGGCAGAAAGGCCTCCAGGGCACCCATGCTCATGTTCTGGATGCCTTCCATCGAGGAGGTCATCAGCACCCGGCGGTCGGCTACCACCTCGCGAATACCCTGGAAAAACAGATGGGCTCGTTCGGACAGGCTCCTGCCTTCCGCCGGTTTGTCGCCGTTGCGCAAGGTTATAAGACCCAGCACCAGGGCAGCGGTGCCGGTGAGCGCACTGCAGAGAAAAACGGCCCGATAACTGGTCAGCCCGGCCTCTTCCCCACCGAGCAGAAAGAGCAGATACCCGCCAATCGGTGCCCCCAGAAGAGTACCGGCAATGCCGACCGAAGAGAACCAGCTCAGCATCTCGCCCTTGCGTGCCCCGGCAATATCGGCCACCACCGCCATGGCCACCGGACCATAGATGGCAGTGGCCAGGCCATGGAGGAAGCGCACCACGACCAGGGCCGCATAGTGGGTGATGAACAGGTAGGCAAAAGGCATCAGGCCAAAAACCACCAGGCCGGCGAGCATGGTCCGCCTGCGGCCGATGACATCGGAGAGGGCTCCGGAGGGCATCTTGAACAGGATGCCGGTCACCGTGGAGATGCCCACGGCCAGCCCGATCCCTTCGGGGCCGGCACCCAGGGCCACGGCAAAGAGCGGCAACACCGGGTTTCTGGCCAGGGCATAGGAGAACCGGGCCAGGAAGCCGATGGAAAACAGCGTGCGCATGAGCGTGGCACCGGCCGGTTCGGCAGGCACTATGGCGGGATTCATACTGATTCTCCCTGGACCGCTTGCACATACCCCGCATGCAGGGCGTCAAAGAGCAGGCGTGCCCGCTCCAGCAACTGGTGGTCGTCGGCGGTGAGGGCAATCAACCCGTCCAACAGGGTTTTCAGCAGAGCGGCGTCCTCGGGCAACGCCTCCTCCTGGACGTCGATCCACCTGACCAGTTCGCTTATTCTCGCCAGGGCCGGATCGTGCAGGGCAAAGTCCCGGATCAGAACCTCGAAGGTGATCAACTCGCCCTGGTGGGTGAACGCCCCAAGGGCCATGTCAAAGGGCAGTTCGCCCTGGTCGATATCTGCGGTTTCCCCGGCACTGAGGAAACGGAACCGGGCCTGCGCATCGATGAACCGCTGGATGAGCCAGGCCGACCCCAAGCGGTCGATGTACGGCCGGGTCCGGGTGACCCAGGTCCGGCCCTGGTACTCGGAGCGATCGAGCCGGGCCGGCGGCGAGGATGGCTGATCCGGCCTGCGCAGTCGTGCCGCGATACTGTCGAGCACGTTCAGGGTCCTGGCGGCTGTGCCGGACGGGAAGAAATCCCGTTGCCGCACCGCCTCGCACCGCTTGCGCAGCTTGCGCAGGGCCCTGGTCAGTTCCCTGGCATGCTCACCTTGCGCCGCACCGTCCGCGGTGGCCAGCAAGTCCTTGGCCTCGGCTTGAATCTGGGCAAACTCCTGGTCCACCTGGGCCTGGAACAGCTGCTCGATCTGCTCATCGGCCATGCCTTCGACCTGGGCACACTGCAGGGCCAGGGCCTCACCGCCCGAGGCGTTGACCTCGCCGATCAGCCAGGTGATGTTTTCCATCAGTTCCTCGCGATGGGGCAGGATCTGGAGACCGGTTTTCAGTTGGACCGCGCCGATGGCCGAGATGCGCCGCCAGATGCGCATTCGTGCCCTGGCGTTGGTGGCGGGTAGCGAAGAGGAGAAGAGAATCCATTTATTTTTCATGATGAACAAAATTATGTTACATCTATTTCATTGTCAAGCGGAAAAGAGAGACTATCTTGTGCAACACCAGCCCAGAGGGTGACCTCGAACCATACGGGCCAACCGTCCGAAACAGACTCGCAACCGGGAACATTGAACGGAGAAGAACAATGAAAGGAATACTGCGGATGTTCACCCAGGGTGACCGCTGCGCCCCGCTGGCCGACGCCTCGGGCCAGCACGTGGTCAAGTTCGGCCACTTCAAGGCGTTTCTCGCCGGTAACCGCAACGCCCTGCGCGCTCTGGCCGAGTTGGAGACCCTGTACTACAGCGGCCAGTCCTTCACCCTTGCCGATATCGCCTGCACCTATGAGCAGTTGTTCGGCGAAGTGCGCAGCCTGGTGCAGGCGTTGAACGACCTGTCGGAGCAGCGCTATGCCACCCTCAACCAGCAGGCGGATGCGATCAACACCCATATCCGCACGGTGCTGCGGCCGCCCGTGATCAGGCACGACCTGCCGCCTGTGGTTGCCCTGGAGGATCTGCCCGCTGCCGCCGCAGCCGATGCCGGCGGCAAGGCGGCCAACCTGGCGCGGATTGCCCGGGAAAGCGCCCTGTCGGTGCCCCCGGGGTTCGTGGTCACGGCCAGCGGCTATGAACGGTTTCTCAAGGCGAACCGGCTCGATCAGCTGGTCATCGATGAACTGGCCGGGCTGGCCCCGGGTGATCCGCAGTTGACCGAGGTCAGTGACCGCCTCACCAGCCTGATCATGAATGCCGAACTCCCCGAGGACCTGGCAACAGCACTCCAGCACCACTACCAGGCGGTTGTCGACAAGACCCGCCCCGGCATCCGGCTGGCCATGCGCAGCAGCGCCGTGCGTGAAGACTCCGACGCCTCCTTTGCCGGTCAGTACCGATCAGTACTCAATGTGGCCGGCGAAACCTTGGCCACAGCCTACAAGGAGGTGGTTGCCAGTTCCTTTTCCCCACGCGCCATCAGCTATCGCCAGATGGCCGGCATCGACCTCACCGAAACGCCGATGTGCGTGCTTGGTCTGGCCATGGTCGACGTGGCCGCCAGCGGAGTGCTGTACACCGCCGATCCGGCCGGTGTGCAGGAGAATGTTCTGCAGATCAGCGCCCTCCTCGGGCTGGGCGAACTCCTGGTCAGCGGCCATGCCGCGGCCGACACCTTTGTCTTTGACCGGGCCGGCGACACCATCGTTCATCGGCAGATCGCGACCAAGAGCGTGCGTCTGGAGGCAGGCGAAGGGAGTATCGAGGAACGCGAGGTGACCACGAACGAAGCGGGGCAGGCAGCAATCACCGACCAGGAGGTGCGCCAACTGGCCCGGGCCGGGGCTGAGTTGGAAGCACTGTTCGGCGGACCGCAGGATATCGAGTGGGCCATGGACCGGGACAGGCGGCTGGTCATCCTCCAGTGCCGACCCCTGGGAGTGGCGATCAAGCCGGCCGAGCCGGTTCCGGAGCCGGCGGCAGCTCCCCTCTTGCGGGGCGGCCTCTGCGCATCACAGGGGATCGCCGCCGGCAGGGTACACCCTGTCGATGAACGCACCGCCCTGGCCACGGTGCCCGACCATGCGGTGGTGGTGGCCAGGACCGCGGCACCGCGCTACGCCGAGATCATGGGCAGAATCAGCGGATTGATCACCGAGGTGGGCAGCACCACCTGTCACCTTGCCTCGGTGGCCCGCGAGTTCGGTGTGCCCATGGTGGTCAACCTTGCCGGAGCGATCGATGCCCTGGCCCCGGGGGAGGAGGTCACCCTCTTTGTCCAGGAGCACCCGGCCGTGTACCCCGGCATCCTGATCGACCATCACCCGGTCAAACGCCGGATCATGGACAGTTCCGTGCACCGGACCCTGCGGGCGGTGCTCGACCGGGCCTCGCCGCTCCAGCTCACCGACCCGAACGATCCCTCGTTCCAGCCGGAGAACTGTGCCTCCCTCCATGACATCATCCGCTTTGCCCACGAGCAGTCGGTGCGCGAGATGTTCAGCCTGTCGGCCGGGGCCGAGGAGGCAGCGGCCACGGTCAGGCTGGCCACCCACCTGCCGCTGGTGCTCAACCTGATCGACCTTGGCGGCGGCCTCAAGAGCGGCCTCTCCACCTGCGACCGGGTAACCGCGGACGATTTCACCTCAGCCCCGATCCGGGCGCTGTGGCGCGGTTTTACCCATCCGGGCATCAACTGGAGCGGCACCGTCCAGTTTGACGGCAGCCGTTTTCTCACCCGCCTGGCCGCCTCGGCCACCTCGGAATTCGGCCCGGAACCCGGCGGCGACAGCTATGCCCTGATCGGCACCGACTACCTCAACCTCTCGGCCAAATTCGGCTATCATTTCGCCACGCTCGACACCTTCTGCGGTGACGATCCGGACCACAACTACCTCAGCCTCCAGTTTTCCGGCGGTGCCGGCTCCCTGTTCGGCAAGACCCTGCGGTTGCAATTCCTGGGCAAGGTGCTGGGCGAGCTGGGCTGCGGGGTGCAGATCCAGGGCGATCTGCTCGAGGCCAGTCTCAACCGCCACAGGCGGGTTGACATGCTGGTGCGGCTCGACCAGATCGGCCGCCTCCTGGCCAGCAGCCGCCTGCTGGACATGGCGATCGCCGAACAGGAGGATGTGGACACCCTGACGAGCGAGTTCATGGCAGGCAACTATGACCTGCTCAACCGCAAGGACCGGATCCCGCTGCCAGGGTTTTACACCCACCTCGGGCACTGGCAACACATCGAGGACCAGGGGGCCGTGTGCTGGCTGGCCGATGGCTCACGCTCTCTGGGAACGCTCTCCACCGGTGTCTCGCAGTTGATGTCCATGACCCTGGGCCGGTCCTACCAGGAAATGCTCGACACCATCGGCGCCTATTACTCCTTCCCCCTGGCCATCGACAAGAATGGGCCGGTGGGCGACGCTACCCTTTCCCTCAAGGTCAAGCCGATGTCGGGCAGCATCGACCAGGCCGGCGGGCTGGTCTTCGGGTTGCGCGACACCGGCAACTACTGGGTTCTCCGGATCAACGCCCTGGAAGACAATGCCGTGTTGTTTGCCTTCATCGACAACAAGCGGGTGGAACGGGCGCGCGCCGACCTGCCCATCACCCGGGGGCAGTGGTACACGCTGGAGGTCGCCATAAAGGCTGACACGGCTGCCTGCCGGGTCAATGGGGTCACCCTGTTCGAGCATCGGGCGGCGAGTTCGTATCACGGATATGTCGGCCTGTGGACCAAGGCCGACTCGGTCACCCTGTTTACCGGGCTGACCATCGAGAACGGCTGAACCGGCAGGAGGACAACGCAAAAAGTTCCGGCAGCAGGGAGAGCCTGCCGCCCGGGCGGAGAAACGGCGGGCCAAGACAGCCCGCCGGGATGATTCCTTGGCGAGGCAGCCCCAACTGTCAGAACAGCATCTCTTCCTTTCCAGGACAAGCAGACGCTTCGGCGATTACCGATGTCCTCCCCCCTGAAAAAAGGGATGAGGCCGAACTATCCGGTCGCATCCCTAACCGCCGCAGGGGGTACCTCGCATGCAGTCCATCATCGCGTCGCTGGCCAGCCGGCACGGCCTGTCCCGGGCCGAGGTCCTGCTGGAGGTCGAGTCCGCCTTTTCCGCCCTGCTCTCACGCTGGTACCGGCGGGAGGTGCTGGTCCACTTCCGTCAGGACCTGGGTCTGGAGGCGGTCGCCTACGCGCGGGTGAATGGCATTGTCCACCAGCGGATCATCGACCTGCCGGCGCTGCTCGGACGTTCCCGGCTCAGCGATTTTCTCGAACAACGCCTGGAGACAGCCGGGGTCTGCGACCAGGTCCGGCGCTACAAATCCTGTGAACACAATCTGCTCTGGGGGGAGATTGTCGGCAGCGACGCGGAGGGCAACCTGCGGGTCGTGGCAGAGATCCTCCCCGGTGAGCCGGTCCTGGCCCTCTGCCCGCTGAACCGCATCGGCGTGCACGAGCGGTGCACCGGCGGATTCCAGGTCGGGCAGCGTCGCGCCTTCCACCTGCGTCGGGTGGAAGCCGTGGAACGAAACGGCATCGCCCGGGTCCAGGTGGTGCTCGACCGGGTGGCCAAGACCCTGGTCGAGACCCTGCTGCGCGAGCAGTTGGGCACGCAGGCCGAGCGGATCAGGTGCCACTGCCTCAAGCGATACGTCGGCCACCGCAGCCTGGTGGTCACCGATCAACGCCTGCCCAAGGCGGCCATCCTCAGCGTGGACCACGAACTCCGCGAACGGGTCGAGGTCCGCATCCTGCGGCACCGGTGAGCGCCCGTCACCAGGACAGCCCGCCCGAGCCCTGGACCCACATCGGCACCGGCGTCCACCTCGATCATCCCCAGGCGATCCTCGAACTGGGCTTTCCCGACAGTGCGCGCAAGGGCCACTGCTGGTGCTTCGGCACCACCCGGGTGGGCAAGACCCGGGTCATGGAGCACATCCTCGAGCAGGACATCCGCAAGGGCTACTCGGTGGTGGCCATCGATCCCAAGGGCGACATCGGCCTGTTCTCCAAGATCACCCAACTGGCCGAGGAGACCGACCGGCTCGCCGACCTGATGCTCATCACCCCGATCTTCCCCCAGTACAGCGCCATCCTCGACCCGCTCTCCTCCTACTACATGCCCGAGGAACTGGTCGCCCACATCACCGCCGGGGTGGCGGTCGGCCGCGAGCCGTACTTCTTCGGCGTGGCCTACGAGGTCAGCCTGGTGGTGGTCCAGGCCCTGATCCTGCTGGCCGCACAGGCCGGGCAAAGCCCCTCGTTCAACCTCAACGACATCAAGAACCACATCAGCCACCAGGAACTGGAACGGTTGAAGGAAAAGATCGACTACATCAACACCGCGGAGGCCAAACAGCTCTCCCGGGACATGGAGAAGATCCTCTCCACCCCGGCGGACTACTACTCCAAGGTGGCCAGCTCGCTCAGGGTGGCGCTCACCGAGCTGACCTCGGGCAATGTCGGCCGGATCATCGGCAAGGCCGACGAGAACCGTTTCATCCAGCGGCTCGAGCAGGGCCAGGGCATCATCCTGGTGGTGCAACTGGGCTCGCTGTTGACCAAGCGGGCCGCCTACACCGCCGGCAAGGTGATCATCTCCATGATCCAGGCCTTTGTCGGCCGGGTCTACTCCAGCGGCCGTAACGTCGAACCGCCCCTGGTGCTGCACATCGACGAGGCCCAGTCCGTGCTCTACCAGGGCATCGAGGACCTGTTCGCCAAGGCCGGCGGCGCCGGCGTGTTCATCCACGGCTATTGCCAGTCCATCAGCCAGCTGCACGCCGAGGTGGGCGAGGACCGGGCCAACACCATCCTCGACAACTGCAACACCAAGCTGTTCATGCGCGTGCCCGACGCCCACACGGCCAGCTACGTGTCCGAGCACCTGGGCGAGGAGCGGCGGTTCTCGCCGATCATCTCGGTGGGCGGTGGACTCAGTATCCGCGAGACCGAGGAGGTGCGTGTGCGCCACACCGAGATCCTCAACCTGGCGCCGCGCGAGCTGTTCCTGGTGACCTACTCCGGTACCTACCGGGGGAGGACCGCCACGGTCGAGGACGCCACCCTGCGGGTGACCTTTCCGGACCTGGCTGCGGTGACGGTCAGCCGGGACGGTCGGTGACGGCATGTTTGCTGCGATCTGGCAGGTATTCGGCTGGCCGGACCTGTTCCTCGGCTTGGCCGTGGTGCTCGCCGGCTTGGCCGGGGCAGTGCTGCTCCGTTCCAGGGAGAGCCGGCCGCCGGACACCCGGGAGATCGCCCTGGGCGAGTTGGCCGCCTGCTGGACCAGGTCCCCGGTGTACCGGACCGTGCACATTGCCGACCTGGTCCACCTGTGGCGGGACGAACGGCTGGCCCGTGTTGCAGTGGAAACCCTCCCCATGGACCATCCGCGGGCCGCGGCCTTTCTCCGCCTGCTCGACGACTGGCCCTTCTTCCGCGCCTGTCCCGAGCAGGGAGCGGTCTGCCGGCAGCTGGTGCAGCTGCTCGACCGGGAGGGCGACTGTCCCTCGGTGGTGGATGTGCGCGGTGATGTCGAGGCCGCCTGGGAGGCGAACACCTACCGGCTGCTGGCGCAGACCACCCTGCTCGATCATTCCCTGGACGTGGCTGACCAGGTGGTGTGCCTGCTCGCCGACAACCAGGCCTGGCATGTGATCCCGGACACCCTGGTGGCTGCGCTCGCCCATGACCTGGGCAAGCTGCCGTCCGCACGTGGCACACTCTACGCCCTGGGCGAGCATCCGCTTGCCGCCGGCACGGTGTTAGCCGGGGTTCCCGGCTTCAAGGAGCTGGGGCGCAAGGAGGAGATCCTCCGCGCCATCAAGCTGCACCACAAGGTGGCCGACGGGTTACTGGGCAAGACGCTGAAGCAGGCGGACCAGCTGGCCCGGCAGCAGGAACTCGAGGAGGCCATGGCGGCCGAAGGGCTGCAGGAGGTGGATGGGAAGGAAGGGACTGCGGTGGTGGAGGATGGGACAGCTCGGCAGGGGATGAAGGAGATCTTTGCTGAGACGACCGGGCCGGGGGTGGCGCGCGAGGAAAAACCCCGACCGCTGGACATTGCCCGTTGGTTCGATGCCGCCGGGTTCCTGGCCCTGCTCAAGCCGGTGATCAACCGGCTCGACGGTCGTCGTTTCCTCGCCTTCTCCATGGCTGACGGCCTGGTCTACTTCCAGGTCAAGGCGCTGGAGCAGGCGGCCCGCCAACAGGCGGAACGGGCTGGCTGCATGGAGATCGCCACCATGGCCGCGGACGATCCGACCATGCGGCGGGTGCTGTTCGCCGTGGTCCAGCGGCTGCGCCAGGAACCGGAGGTGATCGCCCGCCACCTCATCCGCGACAGCTATTTCGGCGGCTACTTCCTGCTCACCCGCAGGTTCGGCAAGGAGTTGCGCGGCTACTACACACCATTCCACGCCGAATGCTTTGGCTCCATCGCCGAGATGGAACGAGCCAAGCCGGACCTGCTGCGCGACATCGTCAAGGTCACGCCCTGGGCCGGTGAGGAGCGGCGCGACTAATGGCCCGAGACCGTGAGTCGCGGGGCGCAAACGACACCAACGCCCCGATCATCACCACCGACGGCGGTCGGATAGAACGGCCGCGCAACCTGCTCAGCGCCATCTCCGAGATCCAGCAGTTCTACGTGATCGAGAGCAAGGGCCAGAACATCCCGGCCGAGTTTCTCACCCTGGAGCGGACCATCGATTTCTTCAAGATCGGCGTGAAGAGCGGCTTCCACGAGGGGTTGGCGCTGGTGCTGCTGTTCCCGGTGTTCCACCTCTACCTGCTGCCGTTCGTGTTCGAGCACCTCGACTGGTCCGGCCAACTGTTCTTTGGCGCCATCCCCTACCTGCCGCTGATCATCAACACCGCCATGTGCAGCTACCTGAGCCGCTACTTCGTGGGCAACATCACCCGCAAGGGGGTCAACAGCCTGCTCACCGGCCGGGCCCTGTCGCTCCTGCTCAAGGCCTTTCTCGTCTACGTCCTCTATCTGCTGGCGGATCGGCTGGCCACGCCAGAGAACGTCTGGCGCATGGCCAGCCGGTGGCTGTCCCGTGCCCGGGACATATATGAGGGGGTGATGACGATCAGGCCGCACCTGC
>JAGODN010000366.1 GCA_017998195.1 Desulfobulbus sp.
TCCTCTGGACAGGCTCTGAGCCTGGATACGCTGCTCCTGGTCCAGGGCGAGCAGACGCTCTTTGATGGTTTCCGGCTGCACCGAAGAGAGCAGCAGGTGGCCGGAATCGAGGATGACGATCGCCCGAGTCCTGCGCCCCTCGGTCACATCGATCAGTTTTTTTTCCGTTCGGGCGTCCTCCTTCAGTTTCCTGATCGGGGACGACCCCGGGTTGACCACCGCCAGGATACGGCTGACCCTGACGGCATTGCCGAAACCGATGTTGACGAGTCTGCTGTCCATGAATGCCTGCGTGTACGGAAGGGGGGGGCGAACGGCTCCCGGCGGGGAAAAATAACCGGATGAAAGCGTGTTACTCGATATTCTGCACCTGTTCACGCAGTTTTTCGATCTCGTTCTTCATTTCGACCCCCAGGTGGGCGATGTCGGCGTTGGCGATTTTCGACGACAGGGTGTTCACCTCGCGCAGGAATTCCTGGAGCAGGAAATCCAGCCGCCGACCCACCGGCTCGTCGCTGGCCAGGAAGGCGCGGAACTGGGCGATGTGGCTGCCCAGCCGGATGACCTCCTCGGTGACGTCGCTCTTGTCGGCCAGGATCGCGGTTTCCTGGGCCAGGCGCACCGGGTCCAGGTCCACGCCGTCGAGCAGCCGGCCCACCCGCTGACGGAGTTCGGCCTGGCGCAGGGCCAGCAGTTCCGGCAGCCGGTCGGTGATGCGGGCGACAATCGCCTCGAACTTGCCGAGCCGGTCGAGCAGGTCCACCTGCATGGCCCGGCCCTCCTCCTCGCGCATGCGATCGCACTCCCTGAGGGCGGAGGTGAGGGCGGTGCGGATCAGGCCCCACTCGGCCTCCATGTCCGGCCGCGGCTCCTCCAGGGTGATGACGTCGCGCAGGGTGAGCATGTCGGCGAGGCCGATCTCCGGCCGCAGGCCGTAGTCACCGATCAGCTGGCGCAGGCAGCGGTGATACTGGCGGGCCACGCTGTCGTTGACGACCAGTTGCGGCTGCGAGGTGGTCATGCCCTGCAGGCTGAAGGTGCAGTCCACCCGGCCCCGGTCAAGCGAGGCGGCCACCAACTTCTTCACCGGCTCTTCGAGCGCCCCGAACAGGCGCGGCAGCACGACCCGCTGGTCCAGGAAGCGGTGGTTGACCGTGCGCACCTCGGCCACCCAGGTGCGTCCGTCAGCCGAGGCCTCGCCCCGGCCAAATCCTGTCATGCTGCGTGGTCGCATTCGTTTCTCCGTTTGTTTCAGGATGGTTGCCCGCCGGTAACGGCCAGCGCGTCGAGCAGTTCCGCCGCGGACACGCAGGCCGTGCCGACCTTGCCGACGACAATGCCGGCCGCATGATTGGCCAGCACGGCCGCCTCGCGCATGGAGCCACCGGCGGCCAGGCCGAGCGCCAGGGTGGCGGCCACGGTGTCGCCGGCGCCGGTGACGTCGTACACCTCCTTGGCCATGGTGGGGATGGTCACCAGCGGGCCGTCGCCCTCGAGCAGGGCCATGCCCGCCTCACCGCGGGTGATGAGCACCGCCTCGCAACCGAGATCGTCCCGGATGTGCCGCGCCGCCGCCAGCAGGCTGCGTTCGTCCTCGATCCGCACCCCTGCCATCCGGGCCGCCTCGTGATGGTTGGGGGTGATGACCGTGGCCCCGGTGAAATACTGCAGGTTGACCGGCTTCGGGTCGACGATGAGCGGCACGGGTCGGCCGTCCCTGGCCCTGATCGTGTCGAGCAGCCGGTGCAGCCGGGTCATCAGTTCTTCGCTGACCACGCCCTTGGCATAGTCGGAGACGAGCACCGCGTCGAATTCGTGCAGGTGCGCCTCGAGAAAGGCGAGCAGGGCGTCGAGGGTCGCCCGTTCCGGCACCCCGGTCTCTTCCCGGTCCACCCGCACCACCTGCTGCCCCTGGGCGACCACCCGGGTTTTGACCGTGGTCGGCCGCGCCCCGCGCACCATCCCCTCGCTCGAGGCGCCCAGGGCCTCGACCAGTCGGCTGATGCGGTCACCCATGGCGTCGGCACCGATCAGGCCGCACAGGGCGCCGGTGCCGCCGAGGCTGACGATGTTGCGCAGAACATTGGCACTGCCGCCGAGAAGCAGGTCCTCGCGCTGGACATTGACCACCGGAACCGGCGCCTCGGGAGAGATGCGGGAAACCGTCCCCCACAGGAAATGGTCGAGGATGATATCCCCGACCACCAGTATCCTGGTCCCCGCAAAGCGGGGAACGATTTCCCTCAACACGGCCATGGGCTGCTGGTTCCTGCCTGCTCCATGGCGGAAGTTATTTCATCTTATTCACTTCCGACACCACCAGGTCGGAAATGTCGTTGCCTTCCGGGGCCACGATGAGGGCCTCGCGCGGCAGGATGAAATCGTAGTCCTCATCCTTGGCCACCTTTTTGGCCGCCTCCATGACCTTGGCGTGCAGCGGCTTGAGCTGCTCGTCGCGCAGCCTGTTCAGTTCGCCGGCCGCCTTCTCCCGCTTGACGTTGAAATCACGCATCTTTTTCTGAAACTCGGCGCCTTTCTCCTTCTTCACGGCCTCGCTCCAGGTGGCGTTCTTCTTCTCCCCTTCCTTCTGCAGGGCCACGAGCGCCTCCTCGTCCTTCTTCAGGTCGGCCTGCAGAGCCCGCTGCTTCTTCTCGATGGCCTCCTGAGCCTTCTGCCCGGCGGCGGAGGTGCTCAGCACCTTGCGCATGTCCACCACACCGATCTTGTCGGCCGCCATGGCCGGAGCGCTGCAGAACACCGCGGCGGCCAGCAGCAGACCGCCGGCACAGCCGATAACTTTGTGCATCCCTTTCACGTGTGAACTCCTTTTTGGTTGCTGCCCGCCGGTCCGGCCCGGCGGCTGGATTGCCGCCCGGACCCGTTGCCGGAAGAAAAGACAAAACCGGGCAGGGGCATGGCCCCAGCCCGGTCAGACTGCTGGTCGCAGGGGCGCT
>JAGODN010000367.1 GCA_017998195.1 Desulfobulbus sp.
CTCAGGCGGCTGCAGGTGGGCAGCCTGGTCGATCCTTGCCGGGTGCCGCAGATGGCCGGGACCGAGGAACTGGTGCGACTGGTGCGGCGGGAACTGCCCGGGGTCGAGTGTACGGCCCTGGCGCTCAACGAACACGGGCTCCAGCGGGCACTCGGTTGCGGCCTGCGGCGCTTAAGCCTGTCGGTGTCGCTGGCCGACAGCCACAGCCGCCGCAATGCGGGCTGCGGGGCGGGCGAGGCACTCTCACGGGTGACCGGGCTGGTGGGTCGGGCCAGGGAAGAGGGCATGGTGGTCCGGGCCGGGCTGCAGTGCGCCTTTGGCGGCGACGGCGAACCGGTACCGTGGCGCCAGGTGGTGGCCGCGGCAGGGCAGCTGTTCGCGGCCGGCGCCGCGGAGATCAACCTGGCCGACACCGCGGGCAAGGCCGGGCCGGACGATGTGGTCCGCCTGGTCGGGCGGGTGCGCCGGGCGGTGGCCGTGCCGCTTTCCCTGCACCTGCACGGTCCGCGCGAGCGGGCGCTGGCCAATCTCCTGGCCGGCTACCGGGCCGGGGTGCGCCTGTTCGACGTGGCCCTGGGCGGCCTGGGCGGCTGCCCGTTCGTTCCCGGGGCAGGGGGCAACGTGGCCACGGAAGAGGCAGCCGAACGGTTCGCCTCCCTGGGAGTGCCCACCGGTCTTGATGTGCAGGCCCTGGCCGCGGCCGCAGACCACACCGCCCGGCTGCTCGGCCGGCCGCTTCACCCGCCATCAGGCCGCGGCAGCGACTGAGGTCCACCGGTCAAACCGAACCCCCGCTCTCCTCTCCGGGCAGCCTGAGCCCGTACTTCTTGATCCGATACCCCATTTGCCGCTGGGTCAGGCCGAGCTCACGGGCCGCGCGCGACTGCACCCAGCCGTGGCGAATGAGGGCCGACTCCACCTGTTCGCGCTCCATGTCGCGCAGAAACTTCCGGGCCGGGGCCCGGGTCGTGCCCTCCGGGTTGGCCTCGGCCTGTGCGGCCAGGGCGGGCCGGATCGCCGGCGGGGTGTTGTGGGTTTCCGGGTGGAGGATGTACTCGGGCAGGTCGTCCACGCGCAGGATCTCGCCCGCGGCCAGGATGACCAGCCGCTCCACCAGGTTCTGCAGTTCGCGGACATTTCCCGGCCAGTCGTAGTCGGAGAGAAAATCCAAAAATTCTCGAGACATGCGCAGTGACTTCTCGTTGCGCTTGTTGCTCGCGCGGAGAAAGTGGTCGAGCAGGAGCGGGATGTCGTCACGCCGCCGGCGCAGTGGCGGCAGGTGGAGCGGGACTACGTTCAGGCGGAAATACAAGTCGTTGCGGAACAGTCCGCGGGCCACCGCCTGCTCCAGGTGGACATTGGTGGCGGCGATGATACGCACGTCCACGCTGTAGGTGCGCGAGCCGCCCAGCCGCTCGAATTGCCGCTCCTGGAGGACGCGCAGCAGCTTGGCCTGCAGGGGCAGGGGCAACTCGCCGATCTCGTCGAGGAAGATGGTGCCGCTGTCCGCCTGTTCGAAGCGGCCCACCCGGGCCACCACCGCGCCGGTGAAGGCGCCTTTCTCGTGACCGAACAGTTCGCTCTCCAGCAGGTTTTCCGGCAGGGCGGCGCAGTTCACCTTGATGAACGGCCGGTCGCGCCGTGAACTGGCATCGTGCACGGCCCGGGCCACCAGTTCCTTGCCGGTGCCCGACTCGCCCAGCAAGAGCACCGTGGCCGCCGAGGGCGCGACCCGCTCGATGTTCCAGTAGACCTCCTGCATGGCCTTGGACTGACCGATGATCTGGTGACGGTGGTAGCGGCCGTGCAGCTTCTCCTTGAGGCTCAGGTTCTCCTGCACGAGTTGTTCCCTGTCCCTGCGGATGGCCCGGTGCAGGCTGAGGAACTGGGCGATGAGCGCGGCCAGCACGGTGAGGAAACGGACATCCTCCTCGAACGAGACCTCCGGGCCGAACAGCCGGTCCACGCTGAGCGCCCCCACCGTGGTCCCGGCCAGCACCACCGGCACGCCGATGAAGGAGATGGTGTTCTTGGCGATGCGGGGCCGGGCGCCGGTGCGGTTGAGAAACAGGGGCTCGGCGTGCACGTCGGGGACGATGCAGGGCGAGCCGGTGGAAAACACCTGGCCGTAGATGCCCTCGTCCAGGCCGTACACGCCGCGCTGTTCCTCCTCCACGCTCAGGCCGTAGGAGGCGCGGATGACCAGGTGGCGGCCGGATTCGTCGACCAGGGCCAGGGTCGCCCGCTCCATGCGCAGGGTGTCGTGCAGCACCTTGAGGATCGAGGCCAGGGTGGTGTCCAGGTGCACGGCCGCACCGATCAGGTTGACGATCTTGTAGAGCGCCTGCACCTCGAGTGGCGAGGTGGCCGGCGTGTGGGGTGTTCCTTCCGTTCCCATGGGCAGTACCCTCCGCTGGAGCCCCCCGGCCTGCAGGCGACCGGGACAGGTCTCGCCCTGCAGAAGCAAGAACCGCTCCAGGCCGGTAAGGATGGACCCGGAAGGCCCGCCATTGTCCAGGCAATATCCCGTCAGCACAAGGTTTTTTCGATCCAGCCGGTCTTTTGGGCTCCCATCGGCCGCTGTACGCACTTCTTGCAAAAATGAAAAGGTCGCCTGCTTGTCATGACAGAAATGATGGTTTTTCGGGTGGCCGAGGCGGGCCGCGACCGCAACGGCCCCGGTTGTGCGCCTCGGCTGGCCGGGGTGACACTTTTGGCGATGCGAACCGCAATTGTTCGGGGTGCGACAATTTGGAAGGTCGGCGGCCCTGCCCGCACACAGGGTCAAAATGGTCCCGATCTGGAAATAACCAGTTGAAAATATAAGGGAAAAATTTCCTTGTCGGCGGCTGGCACAGCCCTTGCGTTACCAGGACAACACCGGGCGAGGCACACAGACAGCCTGCGCCGCCCGGTCCGGGCCGGCGGCCACCCCGCCGCCGGTAGAGGCCA